>CAKSPR010000003.1 GCA_934486455.1 uncultured Eubacteriales bacterium | reverse complement strand
CTATCGGGCTGCTTTAAGCTTTTGGAGCACAGGGGAAGGCCCCTCTGCTCGACCGTGGGACTGAAGATGTTTTGCAGCAAGCGGCTTTCTCCCGCCTTTTGCTCGACCGAGCTGTCGGTCGACGGAGAGCTGGCAGTCATAAGAAGCGAGGCGGTTTATATGGCCGAGGGACAAAGCGGAAAACAGAGCTTTGTTGCGATATGGTGCGTCGACAAAAACGGGAGAATTTCCCTCGACTGCTCGGTGCCCTCGGGAGATTTTGAAACCGACGGGGTGGGCCTTGACTTAGGTCTTGAAAACACCGATTTTGTTTACTTCGGCAGAGGGGAAAAATCGGGCTATACGGGTATCTTCAGAACAAAGGGTGATTCCCGCCGCCTGATAAGGTCCTGTTTGTTCGACAAGGTCAAACGGCCGCTCTGCGTTTTCTGCAGCGACCGCATGACGGTTGAAACAAAAAACGGCGTTGCCGCATTTTCGGCAGGTCTGTTCGGCAGGGAAAGAGATCTTTGCGAGCTGTCTCTTTGCATCTGTCCCGACAGGGAAGGCCGTTTGCTGTTTGAATAGGCCTTTGTTCTGCCGATTTTAGATTGTTTTTTTAACAGAAGGTTGATTTTATGTTTAATATAGTTTTGGTCGAGCCGGAAATTCCGCAAAACACCGGCAACATCGCACGCACCTGCGCCGCCACCGGAAGCAGGCTTCATCTTGTCGAGCCGCTGGGCTTTAAAATCGACGACAAAAAACTTAAACGGGCGGGGTTGGATTATTGGTGGTTGCTCGACATAAACTATTATAAGAATCTGGACGAGTTTTTTGAAAGGAACAAGGGGCGGTTTTTCTTTTTTTCCACCAAGGCGTGTAAAAATTACTGTCAGGCGGAATATAAGGACGGGGATTATCTGGTCTTTGGCAAGGAAACAAAGGGACTGCCCGAAAAACTGCTTTTTGAACACAGGGACAGCTGCGTGAGACTGCCTATGCTTTGTGAGGCCAGAAGCCTTAATCTTTCAAACTCGGTTGCGGTGGGGGTTTACGAGGCTCTTCGGCAGACCGGGTTTAAAAGCCTTGAGCAGGAGGGTCGGCTTCGGGATTATTCCTGGGAGCAGGCCGAGTAAAAAACGGGAAACACCGGTCTGCAAGACCCTGCCGCCGACCCGTTCGGCAGAGATGCCTGTTAAGCGCTTTACATATTTACTTATGCTTAGGATCGGCGACGGTCGATTCTTAATCGGAGGAATTTATGAAAAAATTATTTTCGTCTGAAAAGCTTTTTGACATCCTGCTTTTTATTGCCGGAAGCGTTCTTTATTCCCTTTCGGTTAATGTTTTTACCCTGCCCAATCACATCGCTCCCGGCGGACTTACCGGTGTCGGCACCCTTATAAACTATCTTTCGGGATTTCCCGTGGGCGTGTCGGTCATTTTAATGAACATTCCCCTTTTCTTTTTCGGGGTAAGGGTTCTCGGACGGGAATTTTTTATCAAAACCGTTGCCGCCACCCTGCTTTCGTCGATTTTTATCGACATCGGCGGAACTTTTTTGCCGGGATACAGCGGAGATCACATCCTTGCCGCTATTTACGGCGGCGTGCTTTCGGGAGCGGGAATGTCCCTTATATTTATTCGGGGCGGCACCACCGGCGGCACCGACATTTTAGCAAAGCTCATTAAGCACACCTTTCCACACCTTTCAATCGGGCACATCATTTTGGCTCTTGACGCAATCATTCTTATGGGTGCGGCTCTTGTTTACAAAAGCATCGACAGCGCCCTTTATGCCATAATCGTAATTTTTGTTTCGACCACCATAATCGACCGCTCAATATACGGCGTGGGAAGCGGGAAGGTTATTTATATTTTTTCGAAAAAATCCGAACAGATAGCCGCCCGCGTCACCGAACAGCTAAAGCGGGGCGCCACCCTTCTTAAAACCACCGGAGCCTATTCGGGAGACGACCGAAAGGTGGTCATGTGCGCTTTGCGTCGGCACGAGGTTTTCAGCCTTAAAAAAATCGTGCTTGACATCGATCCCACCGCTTTCGTCATTGTGGGAGATGTGGGGCAGGTAATGGGCAAGGGCTTCAATTCCCTTAAAAACAGCGAATAGCGTGGGATTTTTGCGGGCATTTTTTTGCTTTTTGCGCCGTCTTTTTGCCGAAAAGCCGTCGCAAAAAACGCTGTGACCCGCATATATACTAAGCTTTTTAACAAAATGTTTCACGTGAAACATTTTTTTGCACATTCGGCGGGGCGGCTCCTTTCGGGCATTTTTCCGACGACAGCGGTGCAATTTTGAAGCAAAAACAAGGAGAGCAAAATGAACAACAAGATTTTCAGCGCGGGACTTTTCGGAATAGACGCCTATGTTGTAGAGGTCGAAAGCTTTATTGCCGAGGGAATCCCTAAATTCGACATTGTGGGGCTTCCCGACGCAGCGGTCAGAGAATCGCGGGACAGGGTAAGATCGGCCATCGTTAGCTGCGGATATGATTTTTCGGTGGAGCACATAACCGTCAATCTCGCTCCTGCCGACATAAGAAAGTCGGGCGTGCTTTACGATGTGCCCGTATTTTTGTCGCTTCTTATGCAGACAAATCAGCTTTCGGCAGACACGAACGGCTATATGTTTGTAGGAGAGCTTTCTCTTTCGGGGGAAATTCGTCCTGCGGCAGGGGTGCTTCCTATGGTTATAAAGGCGCGGGAGCTTGGCTTTAAGGGAATATTTATCCCCGAGAAAAACGCCCCCGAGGGCGCGGTGGTGGACGGAATTGAGGTCTATCCCGCAGGCCACATAAATCAGATCATCGACCACATCAGAGGAAGCAAAAAGATAAGCCCCGCAAGACAATCGGATTTTCCCCAAAAATCAGCCGTGAGATTTCCCGATTTTTCCGAGGTCTGCGGACAGGAGGCGGCCAAACGAGCTCTCGAGGTGGCGGCGGCAGGAGGTCATAACGTTCTGCTAATCGGCCCGCCCGGCTCGGGGAAAAGCATGCTTGCCAAGCGCCTGCCCGGAATACTGCCCGATATGACCTTTGAGGAATCCATCGAAACCACAAAAATACATTCCATAGCCGGCACTTTACCCGACAGCACGGGACTTATAAGCACCCGCCCCTTCCGCTCACCCCACCACAGCGTTTCCCCCGTCGCCCTTGCGGGAGGCGGGACCTTCCCCAAACCCGGAGAGGTATCCCTGGCTCACAACGGGGTGCTTTTTTTGGACGAGCTTCCGGAATTCACCCGCTCGGCCATGGAGGTGCTTCGCCAGCCGCTTGAGGACGGAAAGGTGGTTATTTCCCGGGCGGCGGCGTCTCTTTCCTACCCCTGTGAGGTAATGCTTGTGGCAGCCATGAATCCCTGCCCCTGCGGCAATTTCGGACACCCCAAAAAACGGTGCGTCTGCTCGTCATCGGCGGTCTCAAAATACCTTAATCGGGTCAGCGGCCCTTTGCTCGACCGAATAGACATACATATCGAAGTCCCTCCCGTGGAGTTTGAGGAGCTTTCGGCAGTACGCACGGCTGAGCCGTCCTCGGCCATAAAGGAACGGGTTAACGAGGCAAGAGAAATTCAGCGCAAGCGTTTTAAGGGCTGCGGGATTTCCTGCAACGCCTCCATTACTCCCGACCTTTTGCCCGAAATTTGCAAAATGACCAACGGCGCCCGCGACATTCTCGAAAAGGCCTTCGATCGGCTCGGGCTTTCGGGCAGGGCATACGACCGTATTCTGAAGGTTGCCCGCACATCGGCCGACCTTGAGCACAAGGATGTTATCGACAAAAACAACATTATGGAGGCCATCCAGTATCGCTCTCTCGATCGGAAGTATTGGAACAAATAATCCTTTGTCAACTTAAAAAGCCCTTATCTGTCTTTAAGCCTTTCGGCTTTTTTGAGGACGAAGGGCTTTTGTTTTTATCGAAAGGGAGGTATGCGGTTACGGGGCGCCGAGGCAGTCCCGTCCTTGCCGTGACCGGAGGGAGCAGCCCCGCCGTCGGTTTGACAGGGAAAAACCGCTTTTTTCGGATGCGCCTGTGTTTCCCTTAAAGCCGCCTCCCTCCGATCGGCCTACGCCGATTGCCTCGGCCGGGACGGGACAGGGTAATAACACCGTCGTATGTGTGAGCTGCGGTTAACAAAAACGGGCGATATTTATTGTTGTTTAATGCCGATTTTTATGTTACAATAATGTTGTTCCCATAATGCGACCGCCCCGACGGGGCACTTTCCAAAGCTTACCGAAAGGATGATTTTAATGCCCATAAGAATACAGGACGAATTGCCGGCTGCAAAAACCCTTCACGATGAAAATATATTCGTCATGACCGAGCATAGAGCCTCCCATCAGGACATCCGTCCCCTCAAGATCATCCTGCTGAATCTCATGCCAACCAAAATCACCACCGAAACTCAAATACTGCGCCTGCTGAGTAATTCCCCCCTGCAGGTAGATGTTGAGCTTCTTCAGACGGTCACCCACAAAGCCAAAAATGTCAGCGCCGAGCATCTTTTTAAATTTTACAAAACCTTTGACGAAATAAAAAACAACCGCTACGACGGCATGATAATAACCGGCGCGCCTGTGGAGCTTATGGAATTTGAGCAGGTGGATTACTGGGAAGAGCTTTGCGAGATCATGGACTGGGCAAAAAAAAGCGTTTATTCCACAATGTTTATCTGCTGGGGCGCTCAGGCCGGTCTTTATCACTATTACGGAATTAAAAAGCATATTCTCGACAAAAAGCTTTGCGGCGTTTTTTCTCACGAGATTCTGCTTCCCAGCCACCCTCTCATAAGAGGCTTTGACGACCGATATTTTGCTCCTCATTCCCGCTATACCGGCGTGGACATCCGCGAGGTTGAGGCGGTTCACGACCTTGACATTATCGGCGTTTCCAAGGAGGCGGGGGTGCATATTGTGGCAAACCGCGACTGCCGCAGGTTCTTCATTTCAGGCCATTCGGAATATGACAGAGGCACCCTTGCGGGGGAATATGAACGGGATCTCAAAAAAGGAATTAACCCCGATCTGCCCAAATATTATTTCCCCGAAAACGACCCCGACCGCCTGCCCCTCATGAACTGGCGGGCTCACGCCAACCTGCTCTTTTCCAACTGGCTCAACTACTTTGTTTATCAGCGCACGCCCTACGACCTTGAGGATCTGGAATAAGCAGCCGCCGCTTGTGCGCCGTTTCCCGTCCTGCTCGCCGATCAAATCCGCAGGCGGGCATTGCGATAAAGGCGTCGGGTTTGCAGGTTTTAATAATCAACAAAAGCGTTACACCCGATTTATATATTGTTAACAAAATGACATTATAATAAAATAAATAATTGTAAATTAAATTCCATTTCTGTGCCGAAAAAGGCGTGCCGAAGGAACATGGCTTTCTTCCCCCGCCTGTGACGGCGCAGGGACTTTAAAAAAACAAAAATTTAAATTTTTAAAATTCACAAAGGGGCGAGAGATATGTCGGTTAAGGTTCTTATTGTCGACGACGACACCAATATTTGCGAGCTGCTTAGGCTCTATCTTGAAAAAGAGGGGTATTCCACCGTTATTGCCAACGACGGCGAGGAGGCGGTTGAAGCCTTTAAAAATGAATCCCCCGACATCATTCTTCTTGATGTTATGCTTCCTAAGCTCGACGGATGGCAGGTCTGCCGCGAGATCAGAAAAACCTCACAGGTGCCCATCATAATGCTCACCGCCAAGGGCGAGACCTTTGACAAGGTTTTCGGACTGGAGCTCGGGGCGGACGATTATGTCACAAAGCCCTTTGAATCCAAAGAGGTTGTGGCAAGAATCAAGGCGGTCATGCGCCGCGGAGTCAAAACCCCCGAAAACACCGACAAGGTTGTTAAATACGACAAGCTTGTTATAAATCTTACAAACTACGAGCTGTGGGTCGACGGAAAGCAGATCGACACTCCTCCGAAGGAGCTTGAGCTTATATATCATCTGGCCTCCAATCCCAACCGCGTTTTCACCAGAGATCAGCTTCTTGACGAGGTTTGGAGCTTTGACTATTACGGCGATTCCCGCACCGTCGATGTGCATGTTAAGCGGCTTCGCGAAAAGCTTGAGGGCGTTTCGGACAAATGGTCGCTCAAAACCGTTTGGGGCGTCGGATATAAGTTTGAAGTGAGATAAGTCTTTATGAAAAAGAGCTTTTTCAAGAAATTCTTTGTGACCTATACCTCGGTCATCGTTGTGGCCATTGTGGTGCTGGGATGTATAATCTATTCCTTCACCGGAAGCTACTGGCTCAGAACCAAGCGCTCGGCTCTTGCCGCCGAGGCCAAGGCCATCGCCACCCAGGCGGGGGCTCTCGGCGGAAATCTGCGTTACACCGTTCAGATGACCGAAATAGTAACCAGCGCCACCGAAAGCTGCGTGCTCGTAATAGTCGACGACGGCACCATTGCCGTTTCCGATCCCCAACGGGTCAATTCCGATGTTGCCACCGTTTCCGCCGACATTGCAAAGGTGGCTTTAACCGAGGAGTATTCCTCAATCGGAGACCTGGACGGGGTGCTTAGGGAACGGAGCGTCATCGTTTCCGCCCCCATAACGGTGGGCGGAGAAACGGCCGGCGCGGTTTTCAGCTTTATTCCCTATGCGGGACTGGGCGCCTTTCTTTCCAACATTCTTAAAATCTTTGTTTTGTCGGCTCTTTGCGTGCTTGCGATAATTTTGCTGGTCACATATATGCTGGCCGTCAACATGGTCAGACCCCTGCGGGACATGGCCGACGCGGCGCGAAGAATGAGTAAGGGCGACTTTTCCAAATACATCCGAGTCGACCGTGAGGACGAGCTGGGCGAGTTGGCGGTGGCCTTTAACAACATGACCCACTCGCTTTCGGTCAGCGAGCAGCAACACAGAGGCTTTGTGGCCAATGTTTCCCACGAGCTTAAAACCCCCATGACCACCATTTCCGGCTTTATCGACGGAATTCTCGACGGCACCATTTCAAAGGATCGGCAAAAGGAATATCTTCAGATAGTTTCGGACGAGGTTAAGCGCCTCTCCCGCCTTGTCACCTCCATGCTCAATCTTTCCAAGCTTGAGGCAGGGGAGATAGAGATTAAAAAGCAAACGGTCAACCTTTCCCGTACCGTGCTCAGCGCCGCCATACAGCTGGAAAATCAGATATTTTCCAAAGACATCACCTTAGAGGGGCTGGACAGCCTTTCCCCCATGGCCGTAACGGCCGACCGGGATCTTATGTATCAGGTGGTTTTCAACCTTTTTGAAAATGCCATTAAATATACTCCCGCCGGCGGCACCATTACCGTTAAGGACGAGCTGGACAAGGACGGTACGGTGCATTTCTCCATAACAAACACCGGGGAAGGTATTCCCGAAAAGGATCTTCCCTATATTTTCGACCGGTTTTACAAGGTCGACAAATCCCGCGGCGCCGACAACAAGGGCACGGGACTGGGTCTTTATCTTGTACGAACCATCCTTTCGATGCTCGACGGGCAGATAACCGTTAAGAGCAAAGAGGGAGAATATTGCGAATTCATAATATCCATGAAGGGCGGCCCCCTGCCCGAATCCAACATTTCAACGGAGGAACAGAACAATGGATGAGCTTGATAAGATTATCCCGCAAAGCGAAAATACAACCCAACAGCCTGCGACCGACCCCGCCGAGACGACCGATGCCGCCGAGACGACCGATGCCGCAGCGACAAGCGACGCCGAAATAAGCGGCACACGGGCCGGCAACCCGGAAACGGGCGAATCGGAAACAAACGAACCGCAGGCCGTCTCCCCGCAGACCGACGCCGAAAGTCTTCCGGCTCAGGGCGACGGCGAGAACATTACAGATAAAACAGCCGACGGCAGCACCGGCGCACAGCCACAGTACGGCGGCACAGAACAGACCGCTCAAAACGCGGGAGCAGGCGAGCAGGCCGCAAGCGGGCAGGGCTGCCCCGACGGCTCGGCGCCCTACGGCCAATACACTCCGCCCCGTCAAAACTACGGCGTTCCCCCCTACGGGCAGGGCTGCGGCGCACCCTACGGACAGTATTACAACCGTCCATACAACGGATATTACCATTCGGCTCCTGTGCCCCCTCCCTACGGCTACGGTCAGGGATACGGTCATCCCGGGCAACAAGGCGGACAGGGCTACGGCTATGTGCCGCCCTACGGTCAGCAGCCCTATAACCCCTCGGCCAATCCCGCAAATCACCCCACCCCTTCGGGGAAGAAGCCTCCCAAAAAACGCATGAGCAAGGGACTTATTGCATTTATATGCGTGGCCTGCTGCGTTGCGGTGGGCGTTATCGGTCTTTCGATCGGAATAATCGCCGGAAAGGCGATGGGGAAAATCGACTTTAACAATCCCTCCTTCAGCGTTAAAGACGGCAAAGACCAAGCCGGCTCTCCCTCCGATTTCGACCTTAACACCGAAGGCTCCACCGACCGCACCATGACCTACGAGCAGGTCATTTCCTCGGTTTCGGACAGCGTGGTAAGCATAACCGTATACAGCTCCTCGGGCTCGGCCGGCGCCATCGCCTCGGGTATCATTATGGATAAGGACGGATACATTCTCACCAACGACCACATCTATTCCGAGGTTCCCAACGCCTCCTTCCTCATAACCCTCAGTTCGGGAACCGAATTCAAGGCCTCCTTTGTTTCGGGAGATAAAAAAAGCGATCTTGCCATACTTAAAATAGACAAGCCCGCGGAGCTTTCTCCCGCCACCTTTGCCACCGAATCGGTCAAAACCGGAGAAGAGGTGCTTGCAATCGGCGCATCGGCGGGACTTGACGGAAGCGTTACTCAGGGAATTGTTTCGGCCGTCGACCGCAGGGTGTCAAACGGCACCTCCTCGGAAAAATTCATTCAGACTACGGCCGCCATCAACCCCGGCACATCGGGCGGAGCTCTTGTTAACATGAGCGGACAGGTGGTCGGAATATGCTCGTCCAAATATGCCAGCACCGACATCGACAATGTTTGCTTTGCCATTCCCACCACCCGCGCCCTGGGCGTTATCGACCAGCTTAAAGCCTACGGAAAGGTCACCAATCGGGCAAAGCTCGGAATTACCTACACATACATCAACACGGTGGCCGCCGAGCTTAAAGATGTCCCTACCGGCCTCCTTGTTAAAAGCATCGATCGGGACAGCACCCTTAAAAGCTCTGGCATAAAGGAAAACGACATAATCACCCAGGTTGACGACACCGACATTGTTTCGGCCGACCAGGTGCTTGACATTGTTGAAAAGGCTCAGATAGGCGACGAGGTCAAGCTGACCGTTTACAGCAGCGAGACCGGCGCATATTTTACCGCCACCGGAACCTATATACAGTCGGATTCCCAATCAAGCTACACCACCGGGGACAACACCGCCTCCTACAACACACAAAATCCCTACGACTTTTTCGGAGATTACGGAAAAGAATAATCGGAGCGGGAAAATCCCTTGCAGCCGATAAAAGCCTTATATGGGCGCGGAAAAAGCTTCCGCGCCCTTTGCCTTGCTTTTTTTCTTTCTTTTTTCTTTTTTAACATATTCACTGTTCTTTTTAACATTTGTGAATTTTCTGCTTTTTTAATGAGAATTTTAAGGTTTAACCATTGACAAACTGCCCGTATGAGTTTATAATTAACACATAAATGTGATTTTGTAACAAAAACTAACAGACAGAGGTGAAAGCATTGAGCATTGCCCGAAGAGAAAAGGTTCTTGAGCTGCTCCGTGAAGAAGGTACGGTTTTTCTAAAAGATCTTGAAAAGCGTTTCCCCGAGGTTTCGAGCATGACGCTGCGCCGCGACCTTGAATACTTTGAAAATCTCGGCCAGGCGGTCAGAATAAGAGGCGGGGCAAAATATCTTCGCACTCTCAGCGAACAGGAGGACGTTTACGCCCTGCGCGCCGCAAAAAACCAAGAGGCTAAAAGCAAAATTTCCAAGCTTGCCGCCAAGTTTATCGAGCCTCGACGCTCGGTCTACATCGACGCAGGCTCCACCGGTATGTTCCTTGCGAGAAATCTGCCCGACCTTAACTTCTCGGTGGTCACATCGGGAATTAACGTGGCCATGGAGCTTTCCAAAAGATATAAGCCCTCGGTAACGGTCATCGGCGGCCTTATAAACCGCAGCAATCTGGCCGCCTCCGGCAACCGTTCGGAGTCCCAGATCGACCGTCTCAACATCGACACCGCCCTTGTGGTAAGCTCGGCATTTTCGGTCAAAAACGGGTTTACCGTCGGAAATTACGACGAAGGGGTGCTTAAAAAGAGCATAATAGAAAAGGCCGAAAAGGTCATTATGCTTCTCGATTCCACAAAATTCGGAAAGACCATGCCCTTTACCTTCGCCCACATGGAGGACATAGACATAATCATCACCGACAAGCGCCCTTCGGACGAAATTTTGGAGCTTTGCGAAAAATCGCAGGTTAAGGTCATTTACGAATGACTTTAATATAATATCAAAAATCTATTTTAGGAGGAAATATAAATGGCAACACCTGTAATGATGCCCAATGTAGGTATTTCAGTCGAAAGCTGTATCCTTACCGAGTGGCACAAGAAAAAGGGCGACGCTGTAAAAAAAGGCGATGTTCTTTTTACCTATGAGACCGACAAATCGACCCTTGAAGAAGAGTCTCCCGTTGACGGTATCATGCTTGAACAGTTCTTTAAAGAGGACGACGATATTCCTACCATGACCAATGTTTGCGTCATCGGTAAAGAGGGCGAAAGCACAGCCGAGTTTGCGCCGAAAATCGAAGGCGACGACGCTCCCGCAGAAGCCCCCGCGCAGCCGGCTCCCGCTGCTGCTCCCGCCGCAGAGGCCGCTCCCGCCGTTCCCACCGCTGCCGCTCCTGCCGCTGCCGGTGAATTTATCAAAATCTCTCCCCGCGCAAAGGCTCTTGCCGAAAAAACCGGCATTGATCCTCATTTTGCCGCTCCCACCGGTCCTAACGGCCGTATAATCGAGCGGGACGTGCGCGCCCTTATAGAAAACGGACCCACCGCCACCTATGCCGCCGCGGGCGACTTTGCCGGCGCAGCAGGCACGGGACTCGGCGGAAAATTCTCGGTTGCCGATATCGGCGCAGCTCCCGCAGCCGCTGCCGCAGCACCCGCTGCTGCCGGTCCCGAGTATGTTGACGAGAAGATGCCCAACATCCGCAAGGCCATTGCCAAGCAGATGACATCCTCCCTTTCCACCGCCGCCCAGCTTACCCACACCACCTCCTTCGACGCCACCGAAATTATGGCATTCCGCAAGAAGGTCAAGGCAAACGGCGAAAAACTGGGTCTTGCCAACATCACCCTTAACGACATCATTCTCTTTGCGGTATCCCGTGTGCTTGCAAAGCCCGAGCATAAGGCTCTTAACGCTCATCTGCTTAACGGCGACACCATGAGATATTTCAACGGCGTTCATCTCGGCGTTGCCGTCGACACCGACAGAGGACTTGTCGTCCCCACCATTAAGAATGCACAGAACATGAGCCTTAACGAGATTTCGGCCAAGGCAAAAGAGCTTGCCGCCACCTGCAAGAACGGCGGCGCAACTCCCGACATGCTGTCCGGCGCTTCCTTCACCATCTCCAACCTCGGCTCCTACGGTATCGAGAGCTTTACTCCCGTTATCAACACTCCCCAAACCGGTATTCTCGGTGTTGACACCATTACCACCCGCATCCGCGAGGTAAACGGCGAGATCAAGACCTATCCCGCAATGGGACTGTCCCTGACCTACGACCACCGCGCAGTGGACGGAAGCCCCGCTTCCAGATTCCTTGTTGACCTGAGAAACGCTCTTGAGAATTTCTCTCTCCTGCTTTCGAAATAAGGAGGAAAATTAAAATGGAAAAATATGATCTTATCGTGCTGGGCGGAGGCCCCGGCGGATATAATGCCGCCGAAAAGGCCGCTGCAGGCGGACTTAAAACCCTCGTTATCGAAAAGCGTGCTTTGGGCGGCGTTTGCCTTAACGAAGGCTGCATTCCTTCAAAATCCCTGCTCTATTCGGGCAAGGTTTACAACTATGCCGTTAACGGCGAGCATTACGGCGTTACCACCTCCGGCGCTTCCATCGACCAGAAAAAGGTTGTTGAGCGCAAAAACAAGGTTGTTAAGACCCTTGTTTCGGGCATCGGCGCACAGATGAAAAAGCTGGGCGTTAAGGTGGTTTATGCCGAGGGCAAAATTCTCGGACGCGACGCCGAGGGCTTTAAGCTTGAGGCCGAGGGCGAGACCTATGTTTCCGACAAGCTGCTTGTGGCTACCGGCTCGGCTCCCGTTGTTCCCCCCATTCCCGGCCTTCGCGAAGGACTTTCCGACGGCTTTGTTATGACCAACCGCGAGATCCTCGATCTTGAAGAGATTCCCGCAAACCTTGTGGTTATCGGCGGCGGAGTTATCGGTCTTGAAATGGCCGCATATTTCAGCTCGGTGGGAAGCCATGTTACGGTGGTTGAAATGCTCGACCACATCGCCGGCAACACCGACCGGGAAATCTCCGAAATACTCAAGAAAAACTACGCCAAGAAGGGCGTTGAGTTTAAGCTGGGCTGCGCCGTTACCGCCGTGGGCGACGGAAAGGTCACCTTTACCGAAAACGGCAAGGAAACCTCTGTTCCCGCAGACAAGGTGCTTTGCTCCATCGGCCGCCGTGCAGTGACCGCGGGCTTCGGTCTTGAGACCCTTAATGTCGAGCTTGAGCGCGGCGCAATCAAAACCGACGAGTGCATGAAAACCAACATCGCCGGCCTTTATGCCTGCGGCGATGTTAACGGCAAGATCATGCTTGCCCACACCGCATATCGCGAGGGCGAGGTCGCAGTCAACAACATGCTGGGCAAAAAGGACCGTATGCGCTATAACGCCATTCCCTCGGTCATTTACACCAATCCCGAGGTCGGCGCGGTAGGCGAGACCGAGGAATCGGCCAAGGCCAAGGGCTACGACGTCGAGTGCGTTAAGCTGCCCATGATGTTCTCGGGACGCTATGTTGCCGAAAATGAGGGCGGAGACGGTATCGTCAAGGTCATTGTAGATAAAAAATACCGCAGAATTCTCGGCGTTCACATGATCGCCAACTATGCCGCCGAAATAATTTACGGCGCCGCAATGATGATAGAAACCGAAATCACCGTGGACAACCTTAAAGAGATCGTATTCCCCCATCCCACCGTCTGCGAGGTCATCAGAGAAGCGCTGTTTGAAATTAAATAATAATAAGGAGTTGTTTTAATATGCCTAAGTCAATGTATGTTAAACCCGAAGACAAGTTCGCAAAGCGTACCATTACCTTTAAGGACATTCCCGTTTGCGAATACGACAAGACCGTTAAGGACGAGAAAAAGAACTTCTCTAAGGAAGATTTTCTCGGAATGTATGCCGATATGGTCGCTATCCGTGAGTTTGAGTCCATGCTCCAGAGCATCAAGCTCCAGGGCGAATACAACGGCAAAAAGTTCACCTATCCCGGCCCCTCCCACCTTGCAATCGGTGAGGAAGCAACCGCAGTAGGTCAGGCTTTTACCCTCGGTGTTGACGATTTCATCTTCGGTACCCACAGAAGCCATCATGAGGTTATCGCAAAGGGTCTTTCGGCCATTAAAAAGCTTTCTGACGAAGAGCTCATCAAGATCATGAAGGAGTTCAACGACGGCAAAAATTACGAGATCGTTAAAAAGCACAACGACACCGACGATGTTAAAGAGCTTGCCCGCGATTTCTTTATGTACGGTCTTACCTGCGAGCTTTTCGCAAAGGACAACGGCTTCTCGAGAGGCCTCGGCGGCTCCATGCATGCCTTCTTCCTGCCCTTCGGCATTTATCCCAACAACGCCATCGTCGGCGGCAGCGGTCCTATCGCTACCGGTGTTGCTCTTTATAAGAAGTGCAACAAAAAGCCCGGCATCGTTGTTGCAAACGCCGGTGACGGCGCAGCAGCAAGAGGTCCTGTTTACGAGGCAATGAACTTTGCTTCCATGGATCAGTACAACGATCTTTGGGAGGACGGCTATAAGGGCGGCCTTCCCATCATCTATAACTTCAACAACAACCACTACGGCATGGGCGGCCAGACCAAGGGCGAGACCATGGCCTACGGCGACCTTGCAAGACTGGGCTGCATTGCTCAGAATCAGATGAACGCCGAGCGCATCAACGGCTGGAATCCTCTGGCCATGATCGACGCTTACCGCCGCGCCCGCAAGACCCTCGAGGAGGGCAAGGGCCCCGTTCTTCTTGATGTTGTTACCTACCGTCTGTCCGGTCACTCGACCTCCGACGCCATGTCCTACCGCACCAAGGAAGAGGTTGAAGAGTGGGCAAAGCTCGATCCGCTGACCGTATTCCCCCAGCAGATCGTCGACGCCAAGGTTGCCACCAAGAAGGAAGTAGAAGCCGTTCACGATGCAGTTGTTGACCGCAACCACAGAATGTTTGAGCTTGCCTCCGACCTTGAAATCTCCCCCTACACCGATTATGACAAGCATCCCGATCACATCGAGAGCAGAATGTTCTCCAACGGCGTAAAAGAGAAGATGGACGATCGTCCCTGCGATGTCCGTGAGAAGAAGGAAGACAACGAGCGCGTTAAGAAGATTGCCCGTTCCGAGCGCTATGCCTTCGACAAAAACGGCAAGCCCTTCTCCAAGGCCAAGGTTTACAACATCCGCGACGGTCTTTTCGAGGCCATTATGGATAAATATTACACCGATCCTACCCTTATCTCCTACGGTGAGGATGTCCGTGACTGGAACGGCGCTTTCGCTGTTTACCGCGGACTGACCGAGGCGCTGCCTTATCACCGTCTCTTCAACTCCCCCATTGCCGAGTCTGCAATTGTCGGCTCCGCAGTAGGTTATGCAATGGCCGGCGGCCGCGTAATCGCCGAGCTTATGTACTGTGACTTTATCGTCTGCTCGGGCGACGAGGTGTTCAACCAGATGGCCAAATGGCAGGCAATGTCGGCCGGCGGTCTCCAGATGCCCGTTGTTCTCCGCGTTCCCGTGGGCTTCAAATACGGCGCACAGCATTCCCAGGATTGGACCTCCCTCTGCGCTCACGTTCCCGGACTTAAGGTCGTTTACCCCGTAACTCCTTATGACGCCAAGGGTCTTATGAACACCGCCCTCAACGGCACCGATCCGGTTTGCTTCTTCGAGAGCCAGCAGCTCTATGATAAGGGTGAGGAATTCGTTAAGGAAGGCGTTCCGGAAGGATACTATGAGATTCCCTTCGGCGAGCCCGCCGTTCGTACCGAGGGTAAGGATGTCACCATTCTGACCATCGGCGCAACCCTTTACACCGCCATGGAGGCCGAGAAGATCCTCCGCGAGCAGTATGGCATTACCGCCGAGGTTATCGACGCCCGTTCGGTCGTTCCCTTCAACTACGATAAGGTTATCGAGTCGGTTAAAAAGACCGGCCGCATAGTTCTTGCCTCCGACGCAGTAGGCCGCGGAAGCATCCTCAACGACATGGCCACCAACATCACCAACCTTGCCTTTGATTATTTGGATGCGCCTCCCGTTATTGTCGGTTCCGAAAACTGGATCACTCCCGCTTCGGAATACAAGGAGCAGTTCTATCCCCAGCCCTCCTGGATCATCGACGCCATTCATGAGCGCCTGATGCCCATCGCCGGCTACACCGCAAAGCACAGCTACACCGACGCTGAGCTTCTCCGCAGAGCCGAAAAGGGTGTATAATTAAAATAGGTTTTGACCCTAAGAAGGGGCATATCGCTGCGATGCGCCCCTCGCTTAGGCTTTGACAGCCTGATCGGGGGTTGCTGAAAACTTCTTCGGCAACCCCTTTTGTAAATTTTTCCGCGCGGGGAGATTTTTCTTGCAAAAGGGCGATCGAATGACCTTTTGTTTTGATAATTATTTTTCCGTTTTATTTGAAAAAATTCTTTGCGCGGACATCTTGAAAGGACGACAAATATGAAAGCAGTAATGTACGGTGCAGGCAATATCGGCCGCGGTTTTATCGGCCAGCTCTTTTATCAGTCGGGCTACGAGACCTCCTTTATCGACGTTGCTCCCGCCGTTATCGAACAGCTTAATACTCAGCACGAATATCCCGTGCGTATCCTTTATAAAGAGGGCTACGAGGAGTCGATGGTCAAGAATGTATCCTGCGTTGACGGCAAGGATCCCGAGGCCATTGCAAACGCAATTGCCGAGGCAGATGTTATGGCCACGGCTGTCGGCGTTAACATCCTTAAATTCATCTTCGGCAACATCGCCGGGGGACTTAGAAAGCGTTGGCAGAATCCCGATAAGGCTCCCTTAAATATCATCATCTGCGAAAACCTCATCGGCGCCGACAAATACCTTAAAGAAGAGATCGGCAAGCTTTTAAACGACGACGAAAAGAAGCTGCTTGACGAAAAGGTCGGCTTCGTTGAGGCCTCCATCGGACGCATGGTTCCCGTGCAGACCGACGAAATGAAGGGTGACAATCCCCTTAGAGTGTGCGTTGAAAGCTACGGAATTCTCCCCGTCGACAAGGCGGCCTTTAAGGGAGAAATTCCCCCCATCAAGAACATGGTGCCCTTTACCCCCTTTGAATTTTATATCGAGCGCAAGCTCTTTATACACAACATGGGACATGCGTTTACCGCATATCTCGGCAGCATCATGGGCGTGGATTATATCTGGCAGGCAATCGAAAATCCTTATGTTGAGCTGCTTGTCATGAGAGCCATGCAGCAATCGGCAATCGCTCTTGCCACCCGCCACAATGTGCCTTATATCGAGCTTAACGACCATGTTGAGGATCTTCTTTCCCGTTTCGGCAACCGCCAGCTGGGCGACACCGTAAAGAGAGTCGGCAACGACCTCAACAGAAAGCTGAGCCCCAACGACCGCATTGTCGGCTCGCTTAACATGTGCGTCGAGCAGGGAGTTGTTCCGAAATACATCTGCCTTGCCGCCGCCGCGGCTATGAATTTCAAGTATGACGAGGTTTCTAAAAAGCCCGCCGAGGAAATTCTTGCCGACATCTGCAAGATTGATAAGGATTCCGACGCAGGAAAGCTCATTCTCGAATATGACGCCGCAATTAAGAGCGGAAAAACCGTTGAAGAGCTTTTCAAAATGATGAAATAAAGCCGCTTTAAGGCAATTTCAGGCACGCTTCAGAGATGGGGCGTGTCTTTTTTTGCGGGGTTTGCTTGCTTCATTAATGCTCCGCAATGACCGATATGGCACGGCTGCGGCCGCAAGGGGCACTGAGGTGTCAGCGCAAGCTGACCGGAGGGCGGGCTATCGGAAAAAATAAGGGAACAATCAAAAATCGCCGCGGGGTTTTTGTTATCACGGCTGCGGTGTGCTGCGCCCTCCGTATTCTCGGCAGGGCCGAGAATGCCTCGGTGCCCCGGCAGCCGGCGATGTGTGAGTCGCAATCTTTATGTACGGCTGAAAGTTTTGTGTTTGTTCGTTGACGGCGGATTTTTTTGAAAATAGCATAAGTAAAAGCTCTCTCCTCGATTGTGCGATCGGGGAAAGAGCCTTTTTTTGATTTCTTTTATACTTATTTTCTGCTTATTCTGATATTACTCCCTGATTGTTTTTCGGTTTTTCTGCCGCGCTTTGGTTTTTGCTTATTTCGACGGGGTGTCGAGCAGCTTACTGTGGGCGGTGGATTTATCTTTTGCCCTTTTGAAAATTATAAGGAAGGCGATAAATTCGGCGATAAAGGTCAGCACCCATGAAATCGGATAGGATACAAATAAACAGGAGGCGGTGTGGAAGGCGGGTGCTTGGAAAATCGTATATATCCATACTATTCTCATTCCGCAAACGCCGGCCACCGTAATGACCATCGGCACTATGGACGAGCCCATTCCTCTTAAAATTCCCGTCATAACATCCATAAGGCCGCAGAGAAAATACGGCAGGCAGACAAAGGACAGTCTGAGCACCCCCTCGGCAATGGCGGCGGGAGAGTCGGTTATATAAATTTTAAGAAGGGTCGGGGAGGCAAGATACATGGACACCCCGCAGACTATGCCGGTAACGGCCACCGAGCAAAGGGTGATAAGCATAATCCTTTTTATGCGGTCGAATTTTTTCGCTCCGTAGTTCCTTCCGACAAAATTGAGGGCGGTTTGGTGGAAGCTGTTCATGGTTAAATATACAAAGCCCTCTAAGTTTCCGGCGGCGGCATTGCCCGATACGGCTACCGAGCCGAAGGAATTTATCGACGACTGGATTATAACATTTGATATGGAAAAGAGAGATCCCTGTATTCCGGCGGGAAGGCCTATTTTCACTATCTTTAACAGGGGCTTTTTATAAAATCGCATTTTGGAAAGATAAAGACGGCAGTCGTCCCGTCTTTTCATCAGGGCGATGACCACCAAAACCGCCGAAAGGGTTTGGGAAACCGAGGTGGCTATGGCAACGCCGGCCACATTAAGGTTTAAAAATTTGACGAAAATATAGTTTAAGATTATGTTAAGAACACCTGCGACGGAAAGGTAGATAAGGGGGCTTTTGGTATCTCCCGCCGCCCTTAAAATTGCCGCACCGAAGTTATAAACAAGGCCGCCTATCATTCCGCAAAAATATATTTCCATATAAACGGACGAAAGCTCTATAACATCCTCGGGGGTTCCCATCATTTCGAGAAAATTGCGGGAAAAAAGCACTCCTATGACCGTCAGCACAGCGCCGCCCAAAACGGCCGTGGGAATGGCAGTGTGTACCGTTTCAAAGACCGTTTTGCTTTTCCTTGCGCCGAGGGCATGGGCAACGGCCACACCCGCTCCCACCGAAAGGCCGATAAAGAGGTTGACCAGAAGGTTTATGAGCGCTCCGGTGGCGCCCACCGCCGCAACCGACAGGCTTCCGCAGAAATTTCCCACCATTATGAGGTCGGCGGAATTAAAAAGAAGCTGTAAAATGCCGGTCAGCACTATGGGAATTGTATAGAATATCAGTTTTTTGAAAAGTCCGCCCTCAATCATGGGATCGGCGGCGGGAGCCGACTGCGTCTTTTCAAGGGCTTGCTTGGGGCTTTCGGCCGTTTGCAAGGCGCTTTCGGGCTGCATCCTGGCGGTGTCTTCGGCTGCGGCCTCTTCGGCGGTTTCGATTGCGCTTTCGGCAATGCTTTCTCCGGTACCGTCCGAAACGGTTCCGACGGCAGTTTCGGCAATGCTTTGAGCAGAATCGTCCGCAGCGGTTATGATAATGTTTTCGGCGGAAGCTTCGGCCCTTTTTTCACTCGCATTCCTGATTTTTTTGCTTTTCAAATTTCTTACCGTTCTTTCTTAATTTCTTTGGTTTTTCTTCCTTTTTCTTTTTTTCGCCCGCCTTTTCCGTGAGTTTTGCGGGCCCTCTTTTTTTGTATTTTCATCTTTTTTCTCTTTTGCAAGGTAGATTTTATCACACAAAATTGCCCTTTTCAAGACAATTGAAAATTTTTATCCTTTTGCTTGTTTTTCTATAGATTTTTATAATGTTTTTAGGGGCTTTTTACTTGATTTTCGCGGGGTTTTATGGTATCATGTAGGGGTAAAAATATATTTTGGGTTTTTGTCGTTTTCAAGCTTTTTTGAGCGGCTTTTTCCTTTTGAGTTTTATTGTTTTTTTCTTTATAAAAATAATAGGGATATTTAATCATTATATTCATCGCTGCTCTGAAAAAACGGCCGTTTTTTTAAGGTTTTCTTTTTTCGGCGCACTTTGTGAAAGAAGAGGAAGGTTTATGAACACATTTGAAGAGGTATGGGAAAATGTTTGCGCTCTTTGCAGGGAGGAAATCTCCAGCGTTGCCTACAACTGCTGGATAAACACCTTATCTCCGGTTAAGCTCAAGGGCAATGTGGCGGTGGTTTCGGCCCCCACAAAATATCAGAGAGACCTTACCGAAAGCCATTATAAGGAGCTGCTTGAACGCAAGTTTTCGGAGGTTTTCGGCTTTAATGTCACCCTTGAGGTGATTTCGGAGGAAACCAATGCGGTCAGACCCATTGAAAATATAACCGAAAGCTTCACCTTCGACAATTTTATTGTCGGTCCTTCAAACGACTTTGCCCATGCGGCGGCGGTGGCGGTGGCCAAAAATCCCGGCAAGCAGTATAACCCTCTTTTTATATACGGAAAGCCCGGTCTCGGAAAGACCCACCTTTTAAACGCCATTAAAAACTATGTTTTGGAGGAAAATCCCGGCTTTAACATCGTTTACACTCAGGGTGAGGCCTTTGCCAACGAAATAATAGACGCCATTCATTCGGGATGCACCCCCGATTTTCGGGAAAAATTTCGCAACACCGACATGCTTTTTGTCGATGACATTCAGTTTATTGCCGGAAAGGATTCGACGCAGACCGAGTTTTTCAATACCTTTAATTCCCTTCATGAAGCCGGAAAGCAGATCGTGCTTACCTCCGACCGCCCCCCAAAGGAAATAAACTCCCTTACCGAGCGTCTTCGTCAGCGGTTTGAAATGGGTCTTTTGGCCGATATAAAGGAGCCTGACTACGAAACAAGGGTGGCCATTATTCGCAAAAAGGCCGAGGAGCTTAATTTTGAAATTTCCGACGCGGTGGCTCAGTGCATTGCCAATCAGATAAAGACCAACGTTCGCCAGATCGAAGGGGTTTTAAACAAGCTCAAGGCTTACACCGACCTTACCAGCGAAAAGCCCTCGATTTTCAGCGTTATTACGGTCATAAACGAAATACGCAGGGACGAGATCGACGATACCATAACGGTTGAAAAAATCATCGACGCGGTGTCAAACGCTTACGATGTTACCCCCGCCGACATTTGCTCTAAAAAGCAGCATATGGACATTTCCAACGCCCGCCACATCGTTATTTATATAGCAAGCCAGATGACCGGACTTACCCTTAAACAGATCGGCGACAAGATAAATCGCAACCATTCCACCATCTCGGCCTCTCTTAACAAGATGGAAAAGGATCTTAAAAAGAATTCCCGCCTCAAAGCCAACATAGAGGACATAATGAAAAACCTGAAAAATAAGTAGCCGATAACCTTTTTGAGGCTGCGGACGGCAGTCTTTTTCTTTTCGAAACGGAAAAAAGGGAACTTTGAAGATTTAAACATCCAGCGGAATTTACATAGCCTTTACCTGTTCCTTAAATTTCTTTGATTTCAACATTTTCTGAAAAATGAATTCCTGCAAGGGGCAGTTTTTCCCGAAATTCCCGCTTTTTAAATCTTTCAACCGCTGTTTAAATTATTTTTGCCGTTTCGGTTGCGAAGGATTACATAATTACCGAAAATTTAAACAGAAATTTTGAAAACTTTCAAACTTCAACATTAAAATCTTTTTTCACTTTTTTTTGTTATCTTTTTCGAAAAAGTTTTTGAAAAGGACTGTTGAAGAAAAATCGGCTTGTTTTCTTTGATGAGGGCGGTTTTCAACATTTTGACGCCCCCTATTACTTTTACTGAATTAAATATTTATATTTGTTTGTTTTAAGAACAAACTTTCTGCGAAAAATCAATTATGAATAACGGAAGTGAAAATTATGAAGTTAACCTGCGAAAAAACCAAACTTACCGAAGCGGTCTCTAAGGTACAGATAGCCACCAGCTCTTCTTCTTTACCGGCACTTGAAGGAATATTTTTTGAATGCAAGGACGGATACCTTACCCTGACGGGATATAATCTTGAAATGGGAATTACCACGGCGATAGAAGCAAAGACCGAGCAAAACGGTCTTGTTATTATGTCGGCCAAGTATTTTTCCGAGATAGTAAGAAAAATTCCCGGGAACATTATTTCCATAGAGACTGATGATAAATACATATGCACCATCAAAAGCGGCGAGACCAAGTTTTCAATCATCGGCATGCCTCCGGAGGAATATCCCGATCTTCCCACCGTTAATGCCGGAGAGGGCTTTGAAATTGATGGAAATGTTCTTTGCAGCATGATAAGGCAGACGAGATTTGCCGTTTCCAAAAAGGAAGATAAGCCGATTTACAACGGCATTTGCTTTTACCTGAAGGACGGAGTAATTACCCTTGCGGCGCTGGACGGATACCGCCTTGCAATTCGCAAGGAAAAGATCGATTTTGATGGACAGCTTAAATTTGTCGTGCCCGAAAAGACCCTGACCGAAATTTCAAAGCTGATCGGAGAGAGCGAGGACAAAATTAAGATCTCGGTTGAGAGAAAGCACATTATTTTTGAAATAGGCGGCGTAGTGGTTGTTTCGAGACTGCTGGAGGGAGAGTTTATGGACTGGGAAACTGCAGTTCCCCAAAAAATAACCTCCACCGTTTTGGCCGATACGCAATTGCTTCGTTCCTGCATCGACCGCGTTTCTCTTGTTGTTAACGACAGGGACAGGGTTTTTGTCCGCTGCTTCTTTGAGGAGGGTGAGTTTAAGGCCATGTGCGAATCGACGGTTGGTAATGCCGTTGACAAGGTGCCGGTTGAGCTTTCGGGAGAAAGGGTGGAAATAGGCTTTAACAGCCGCTATCTTATCGACGCTCTTCGCGCGGTTGAGGACGACATGATAAAGGTCGAGCTAAACGGTCCTTTTTCTCCCATAAAAATAGTGCCTAAAGAGGGCGACGGATTTTTGTTTATCGTCCTTCCGGTGAGAATTACAAAGGCCTGATAAGGAAGGTACGCAGAAAAAATGCAAGGGGGCGGAGAAGCCGTGAAAATAAAGCTGACGCAGGCAAGTGAAAAAATAAGAGTAACCACGGATTTTATAAAGCTAGACGCCTTTTTAAAATTTGCAAACGCCGTTCCCTCGGGAGGAGCCGCAAAGGAATTTGTATCGGAGGGAAAGGTCACGGTTAACGGCGATGTTTGCCTTCAAAGAGGAAAAAAGCTTTTTAAGGGCGACAGGGTGGAAATCGGCGGCAGGATTTTTGAGGTAGCATAGGGAAAATGTATGTCAAAAGCCTTGAAATTGAAAACTTCCGCAACATCGAAAAAGCAAGGATAGAGCCGTTAAACGGGGTAAATGTAATTTACGGCAACAATGCCCAGGGAAAAACCAATCTCATCGAAGGAATATTTTTCTGCTCGGGGCTCGGCTCCTTCAGAGGGGCTAAGGAAAGCGACCTTTTAAGATTCGGCAGCGAGCTTTTTTCGATTGATTGTAATTTTCATTCCTTTGGCAGAGAGCGGAGACTTAGTATTAAAAGCTCGGCGCAGAAAAGAAAAATAAGCCTTTCGGATGTGGAAATTAAAGCCTATTCGTCTCTTTGCGAGCATTTTAAATGCGTTGTGTTTTTTCCCGACGATTTAAGCCTGATAAAGAGGTCGCCGGAAAACCGAAGAAGGTTTTTGGACAGCGCTCTTTGCACCCTGAAGCCGGGGTACAAAAAGCTGCTTTTTAACTATAAAAGGGCGCTTTTGCAAAAAAACACACTGCTTAAAAGTATTTTTAAATTTGACAAAGCAACCGCCGACGATATGCTTGACGGGTTTGACAGATTTCTTGCCCATTACGGTGCGGCCATTTCAAATCAGCGAAACATCTATACAAAAAAGCTTTGCGTTTTTGCCGACGAGTTCTTTTCGGGGCTGACCTCGGGAAAGGAAAAGCTGGAGCTTAAATATTCGGGCAGCGGCCTTTTTATGGGCGATGCCGAAGGACTGCTTTTTGAACAGCTTAAAGAAAAGCGGGAGGAAGACATTAAAAATATGTCCACCTCAACGGGTCCTCACCGCCATGATCTTGAGGTTTTAATAAACGGGATTTCGGCAAGAGAATTCGGCTCTCAGGGGCAGCAGCGCTCGGCCGCCATTGCTCTGAAGCTTTCAGAGGCGGCGGTGCTTAAAGAATATACAGGTGAAAAGCCGGTGATTCTTTTGGACGATGTTATGAGCGAGCTTGATTTTGAGCGGCAGGAATATATATTAAACAAAATAAGCGACGGGCAGGTTTTTATAACCTGCTGTGATCCCAAGCAAATTTCCGGTCTAAAGGCAGGAAAGGCATTCTTTGCCGAAAACGGGCGGTTTTTTGAAAGGGAAATATAAGGGGTAAATAAAGAAAAAATCAACGAAAAGACGCGGTTTGGGTGAGAATGTGAAAAGACTTAACAGATATATTGTTATCGGAGAAAAGGCGATAATTTCGGAAGAAATAGTGGGAATCTTCGATTTGGACAAAACCACCGTTAAAAAAGATACGCGGCAGTTTCTTAACATAAACGAAGGCAAGGGACTGGTTGAAACGGTGGGCTATGACATTCCCCTTTCCTTTATCGTCACAGACAAAAAAAGAACGGCCGCAAAAAGAAGGGACGAAAAAAGGACCAAGGTAATACTTTCTCCCATTTCGCCCGCCACCCTCGGACAGAGGGCAAAAACAAAAATTTAACAAAGGATTTTGTGAAAAATGTTTCACGTGAAACATTTTTTCGATGAAAAGGCCTGCAAAGCCCAAAAATGCTGAGAAAAACGAGACTGGAAAAAGAAAAACAACGGCAAAAATTCCGAGGCTTTGCAGAAAAAAATAAAAGAAAAAAATTTTCGGTTGCACGGTTTTGTGCAACAACGGGCGGTTTTTGAACCCTTTATCAGAAGGGGAAAACCGCAGCAACGGCCAAATCCCCCGCGCAAGAAATTTTTATCAAACAAGAGGGAAAAGAAGCAAACGGCTTTGGTCGGAGTTTAAGAGAAAAGCAACCGTCAGGAGGTTATAAAATGGAAAACGAACAGATGCCCAGCCTTAAAGTCAATGAGGAGTATGACGCCGAACAAATTCAGGTGCTTGAAGGACTTGAGGCGGTGCGAAAACGACCCGGAATGTACATCGGATCTACCGGAGAAAGAGGACTTCACCATCTTGTTTACGAAATCGTAGACAACTCTATCGACGAGGCCCTTGCGGGGTATTGCACCCACATTGAGGTAGAAATTTTGGAGGATGACATCATTCGCGTTACCGATAACGGACGTGGCATTCCCACAGGCATCAACACAAAATACAACATGCCGGCCGTCACCATGGTTTTTACAATGCTTCATGCCGGAGGAAAATTCGGCGGAAGCGGATATAAGGTGTCGGGCGGACTGCACGGCGTGGGCTCGTCGGTTGTTAACGCCCTCTCGACATGGCTTGAGGTGGAGGTTAAAAACGGAAAAGAAATTCTTAAACAAAGATATGAAAAGGGCGCCATTGTTTCCGACCTTGAAAAGATCGGAGAAACCGCCGAGACCGGCACACGGGTCACATTTAAGCCCGATCCCGATGTTTTTACCGATACCACGGAATATGACTATAACACCCTGCTTACCCGCCTGAGAGAACAGGCCTTTCTTAATGCCGGCGTTAAGATAACATTAACCGACCGCCGTCCCGATGAGGAAGGAAACGCGCAGTTCAGACAGGATGTTCTTCACTATGAAGGCGGAATTAAGAGCTATGTGGACTTCATTCTTGAAAAATCCAATAAGGATGCGCTTCTGCCCGAGGTGGTTTATATCAACGGCGTTAAGGGGGACGCTTCGGCCGAGATCGCATTCCAGTACAGCAACGGCTACGACACCAAGATAATCAGCTTTGCAAACAACATCCATACCGTCGACGGAGGCACGCACGAAAGCGCCTTTAAAACCGCTCTTACCCGTGTCATCAACGCCTATGCCAGAAAGTTCGGTCTGCTTAAGGAAAAGGATCTTAACCTTAAAGGAGAGGACATTCAGGAGGGTATTGCCGCCGTTATTTCGGTAAAGCTGACCGACGCCCAGTTTGAAGGACAGACCAAGGCAAAGCTCGGAAACACCTCTATGGGCTCTATGGTCACCGCCATGATAGGCGAAAAGCTGGCCGAATATCTTGAGGAGAACCCCGTTCCCGCCAAGATTATCGTAAGCAAAGCCATTGCAGCTTCGGCTGCCCGAGAGGCCGCCCAAAAGGCCAGAGATCTGACAAGAAAGCAGAGCGGCGGAAAGTTTAAAAAGCCGGAAAAGCTGGCCGACTGCATTTCGAGAGACCCCTCCGAGACCGAAATATTTATCGTCGAGGGAGACAGCGCCGGCGGTTCTGCGGTTAAGGGAAGGGATTCCCGCACCCAGGCCATACTGCCCCTGTGGGGAAAAATGCTTAATGTTGAAAAGGCCCGGGCCGACAAGGTTTACGGCAACGACAAGCTTACCCCCGTTGTGCTGGCGCTGGGCACCGGAATCGGAGAGGAATTCGATATTTCAAAGCTCCGTTACGGCAAAATATTCATTATGGCCGATGCCGATGTGGACGGCTCCCATATCCGTACACTGCTTTTAACATTTTTCTTTAAATACATGCCCGAGCTTATCGAAAACGGCAACATTTACATCGCCCAGCCGCCCCTTTTCAAGGTTTCAAAGGGAAAGAAATTCTTTTATGCCTTTTCGGACGAGGAGAGGGATATGTATATCGAGACCCTCGGCGGAAATGCCGATGTTCAGCGGTATAAGGGTCTTGGTGAGATGGACGGAAAGCAGCTTAACGAAACCACCATGGATCCGAGATTCCGCACTACCCTTCGTGTTACAATGGCCGACGCGCAGCGGGCGGCCGAGACCATAACTCTGCTCATGGGAGACGAGGTTGAGCCCCGCCGTCAGTTTATCGAGCAGAATGCCACATATGTCCAGAACCTTGATGTTTGATAAGGTTTTTACAGAGCTTTTTCTTGTGAAAGGCTGATTGCCACGGGGCTTTAAAGAGAGAGGATGATTTGATTTGGCCATTAAAACGGTTAAGTGCCCGAAATGCGAAAGTGAAACGGCCGTTATTAAAAACGATGAGGGAAGGGTGTACTGCCCATTTTGCGGCGAGGAAATAACCGACATTCCCGAAATCGGCGAGGGGGAGCAGTTTGAATACTCCGACACACCCGAAAAGCAGGAGAACACAAAAAAAATCGAGCCTGCGGGAGAGCAGATAGACGTTAATTTTGTGCTTTCGGAAACCGAGGTGGGAAATGCCCTTGAAACCTCGGGAAAGCTAAAAAAACGCAAGATCATCCCCTATATTGAGGCGGGTCTTTTCGGGTTGCTGGGTCTTTTTACACTGCTTTCGATAATCTTCAGCCACGCCGGTCTTTTCGGGATGGGCGAAAACAAGCCCTCTCTTTCCCACTATCTTGTGACGGCGGTCTGTTTTTGCATGGTGCCGGCGGTATTTACTTTGCCCGAGCGGCAAAAGAAAAAATATATCCGTGCCGCCACCTCGGGAAACGAGGTATGCCTTAAAATATTCGATAATGTGCTTGAGGTTTGCGTGCAGGGCAACGAGGACGAGGGCTGGCAGCTTGAGCTTAACGGCGATTACGGCATAAACTACGAAAACAGACAGACCGTTTTAAGCCTTAAAAACGGCCAGATTCTTGTCATTCCCGACCGCGCGGTCAAAGAGGAGCAGCTTGAAAAACTGCACAGCCGCTTCGGGGTTAAAAAGGCCGAGGAAGCAAAAGAGGCATAAGCCGATTATTCTCATTAAGGGTTAATTATGCTTTGACCCGCTTAATAATTTTCAAAAACGAAATTACATCCGAAAGGATAGGATAACATGAGTGAAAACGAATTTCAGCCCCACGCCAAGCAAATGGATGTGGAGCTGGTTGACGAAATGCGAAAGGCCTACCTTGACTACTCCATGTCGGTCATCGTGGGACGCGCCCTTCCCGATGTGCGGGACGGTCTTAAACCGGTACACCGCCGTATTCTTTACACAATGTATGAAAACGGGCTGACCCCCGATAAGGCTTACCGTAAATGCGCCGATACCGTCGGCTCGGTGCTGGGCCGTTATCACCCCCACGGCGACGCCAGCGTTTACGATGCACTGGTTAGAATGGCCCAGGATTTCTCCCTTCGCTATATGATGATCGACGGCCACGGAAACTTCGGCTCGGTGGACGGTTATCCCGCCGCTGCATACAGATATACCGAGGCAAAGCTTGCCAAAATATCCATGGAAATGCTTAGGGATATTGACAAGGAAACGGTGGATTTCCAGTCAAACTACGACGACCGTTTAAAGGAGCCGACCGTTCTCCCCTCGAGAATTCCCAGCCTTCTTGTTAACGGCTCGTCGGGCATCGCCGTCGGAATGGCTACCGAGATACCTCCCCACAATTTAGGGGAAGTGGTCGACGGAATGTGCTATCTTATTGACAACCCCGAGGCCGATGTCTCCGATCTTATGGAGCACATCAAGGGACCCGATTTCCCCACAGGCGGAATTATTATGGGATATTCGGGAATTCGCGCGGCATACGCCACCGGGCGGGGAAAGATCGTTCTTCGCGGAAAGGCCGAAATTGAGGAAACGAGAAGCGGATATTATCGCATTGTCATAACCGAGATACCCTACAAGGTCAATAAGCAGGAGCTTGTTAAATCCTTTATCAATCTTATGAAGGACAAAAAGGTTGAGGGTATCGACGATGTGGTCGACTATTCAGGCCAGGACGGAATGAAGATAGTGGTCGACCTTAAAAGGGACGCCAACCCCCAGGTGGTGCTTAATCAGCTTTATTCCTATACCCAGCTTCAGGTCACATTCGGCGCAATACTTCTTGCTCTTGACAAGGGTCGCCCGAGAATAATGACCCTTAAAGAAATGCTCCAAAGCTACATTGATTTCCAGTGCGAGGTGGTCACACGCCGCACCGTCTATGATTTGAGAAAGGCCAAGGAGCGAGCCCACATTTTAGAGGCTCTTAAAAAGGCCATCGACTTTATCGACGAGGTTATTCGCATAATCCGCGGATCAAAGACCATTCCCGAATCCAAGGTCGCCCTTGCCGAGCGCTTCGGATTTGACGATGTTCAGACCACCGCCATTGTGCAGATGCCCTTGGGTCGTCTTGCGGGACTTGAAAAGGTTAAAATCGAGGATGAGCTTGGCGCTCTTCATGCCAAGATTTCCGAGCTTGAAGGGATTCTCGGCGACGAGCATAAGATCAGGGAGATCGTTAAGGATGAGGCATATGCCGTCCGTGACCGTTATGTTGACGACCGCCGCACCGAAATTACCATGGTTTCGGGAGAGGTGGATATTGAGGATCTTATTCCCGATGAGCAAAGCGTTTTGACCCTTACCCACAACGGTTATATAAAGAGGCTTCCGGCCGATACCTACCGCCTGCAAAACCGCGGCGGCAGAGGGGTCACCGGCCTTGCCAAAAAGGACGACGACTTTGCCGAATATATGTTTACCTGTACCTCCCACGAATATGTGCTGTTCTTCTCAAACCTCGGCAGGGTCTATCGGCTCAAGGCATATCAGGTGCCCGAGGGCAGCCGCACCTCAAAGGGGCTTAATATTGTCAACCTCCTGCCTCTTGCGGAAAACGAAAAGATCACCGCCATGCTTCACATACGCTCGATGGAGGAGCCCCTCAACCTTTGCATGCTCACAAAGAAGGGTATAATCAAGCGCACTCCCATTTCGGCCTACAATACGGCCAGAAAGGGCGGAATTATCGCCATTGACCTCGACGAGGACGATGAGCTTTGCTTTACGGCACTGACCACCGGCGAGGACGAGATCGTTGTTGCCACCAAAAAGGGAATGGCCATCCGCTTTAAGGAGACCGACGCAAGGCTTCTCGGCCGCACGGCAAGGGGTGTTCGGGCAATCAACCTTTCGGACGAAAAGGACGACAGCGTTATCGGCTGTGCCGTTGTGGATGACCGAAAGAGCATTCTGACCGTTACCGAGACCGGCTTCGGACGGCTGAGCGATTTTGACAACTACCGTCTCCAGTCGAGAGGCGGAAAGGGTCTTATAAACTACCACACCGAGAAATTCGGTGATGTGGCCGCCGTGGCCGCCGTTACGGGTGAGGAGGACGCCATTCTTATCTCCTCGGACGGTATAGTTATCCGTATCCCTACCGTAAGTATAAGCAAATTCGCCCGTCCCTCCAAGGGAGTCAGGGTTATGAGGACAAGCGACAGTGACAAGGTCATCACCCTTGCTTTGACCACCCACGAGGAAGAGGCGGAACAGGAAAATGCTCAGGACGGAGAGAACGGACAAGCCGCCGAAAATGTCGAAACCGGCGGTAATGCCGAAAACGATGAATAACGCCTAAGGCAATTTTAAAATTACAACGATAGTGATAAACTCAGAAACTCCCGAGCGTCGTAAAACGCCCGGGAGTTTAACTTTATAATATTGTAATTTAAAGGGCGGTTGCTTAAGCAACCGTATTTGAACATTATGCAAATATGGGATGTATTTGTTTTCTGAATTGCGCCTGCTCTATGGCCTCGGGGACTCTCGAAAAATCGGCCACGAGGGAGGTGGGCTTGTTTTGCGGATCGTCCTCCTTCATGGGAACGAAAAAGATGTTGCGGTTGTTAAGCAGTCGCCCGATGTTTTGTGCCGAGGCGGCCAGGGCATCGTTGGTCGAAACGGCTATGACCACGGGGCGTGAATTTCGCAAATGTGCCTTGACAGCCAGGGTTACGGGGGTGTCGGTTATGCCGCAGGAGAGCTTGCCCAAGGTGTTTCCCGTACAGGGAACGACAGCCATAATATCCAGCATTTTTTTGGGGCCTATGGGCTCGGCGGCCGACAGGGTGGAAATTATCTCTCTGCCGCATATTTCCTCGATTTTTTCGTTTATCTCGGCGCTTTTTCCAAACCTTGTGTCGGTGGAAAAGGCCGCTTTTGACATTATGGGATAGATGTCGTATCCCGCCTCTTTCAGCTGATTTAAAATGGGAAAAATGCGGTGGAATGTACAAAAGGAACCGCATATGCCAAAGCCTATTTTCAGCTTATTCATTTTATCACCTCCCCTTAAAAATTTTTACGGCCGTATCAACAAAAATTTCGGCCGCCGCTATGGGTGCGGTCTTTGACGGCAGTGCCAGCGCGTGCACGGCAGTCACCGAAAGCGCCTTTGCCGCCTCGAAATCGGTGCCGCCGGGACGGGAGGCAAGGTCGATAATAAGGCAATCTTTTCTTGCGTTTTTTAGTATTTCTTTGGTGAGAATTTTGGACGGAACAGTGTTGAAAACTATGTTGAAATTGCCGAAATCTCCGCTTAAATCGTCAATTGCGGACAATCCGTCGCAGGTGATTTGCGTTCTCGTTTGCTGTTTTCTGGCATAAATTCCAACCCTTGCTCTTGTGAAATTTTTGAGTCTTAAAGCAAGTGCTTTGCCGATTTTGCCATAGCCGAGTATGAGAATTCTGCTGTTCCAAAGGGTGTTTTTGGTGTAGGAGATTGCAAGGCCGATTGCGGCTTCGGCCGTAGGAACGGCATTTTCAATTTTAAAGCTCTCCTGTTCAAAGCAGTCGTATATTTCTATACCGTCATCAGTCGCTTTTTTTAAAAGTCCCTTGTCGGCGCGGCCGCAAAAAATCGGAACATGAGGGAGGGCGCGCAAAAATTCCAAAAGCTCGCCCACACTTTTGACCGACCGAATACTTTGTCCGTCGGCCGTTAACGGGGCGGGCAAAAAAATCATGTCGATGTTATCTCCAGGGAGCTCGGCGTCTTCGAGACGGTCGTTTAGGTCGGCTGAAACCACCTTGCAGCCCCTGTGTTCAAGGGCGTTTTTAATATGCTTTGTTCGCTCGTCAAGTCCGAAAACCGCAGCCCATATTTTATCGTCCAAAGGCTTCACCCCGTTTTTTGATTTTAATATATTGTATGCCGTCAAAACGCCGATGTTACGCCGCCGACGAGCAATTTATCCGCCGACATGCCGCAAAAAAACCGACGGGATAACCGTCGGTTTAAAAATACTGCCGTTGTTTACAGCCGGGTCGCTTTCGCTTCATATTTCAGTGCTTTTTGGGTTTTGTTCTTGTCAGCTCAAAGCTTTGGCAAATAAGGTATTCAAGCTCGTCCCGAGAGATGTTTTCGAGAATCACCGAGATCCAATGCTTTTTGTTCATATGATAGGCGGGAAGAACGGTAACGCCGTCCCTTTTAAGCAGCGGGTCGGCCTTTAAATTGAGAATGGCGACCGAAGGGTCGTTTTGCGTTTTCGCAGATGTTTTTTTGCTTTCGCCGCAGCCGATGATAGCGCCAAGCTTACAGCGGGGTACTTCCATGAGCAGGCCAAACCATTTTCTGCTTTGCCTGTGGCGTAAAACCGTGGCGGTGGTGGTGGAAAAGGGATTGTCGGTTTCAATTTGTTCTCCGAAAAGCTCTTTGCAAACGGAAATTACCGCCTGCTTGGAAAAGGGCGGGTGGAGAGATCTTGTTTCGGTCATTATAAAGCTCCTTTCGGACAGGGTGAAAGCTGCGGCTGTTGTCACCGTGGGGACATATTCTCGGGACGGGGCGTCACTCTGCGCTTTCGATAATCTTTTCGGCGGTTTTTATTCCGTCCACTGCCGCCGACATTATCCCACCGGCATATCCCGCGCCTTCGCCGCAGGGATAGATACCGCCGATGTTTGCCACGCCCCTGTCGTTTCTCAAAAGCCTTACGGGGCTTGAGGAGCGAGCCTCGGGGCCGGTAAGCAGGGCGTCGGCCATATCAAAGCCCTTAATTTTATTCGCAAAAATCGGCAGAGCCTCGATTATCGAATCGGCCATAAATTTGGGAAGATAGTCCCATATGGGCACAAGGCTGACCCCGGGAAGATATGTAGGCTTAACGGTACCAAGCGTTTCCGACGGGCGGCTTTTCAGAGCGTCGCCCACCCGCTGTATGGGCGCAAAATAGTTGCTTCCCGCCGCTTTAAAGGCGGCCTGTTCAATTTTTTGCTGAAGATACATTCCTGCAAGCACATCGCCGCTTTGGCCGAAATCGGCCGGAGAAATGCCCACGAGCAGGGCGCTGTTGGCGTTTTCTCCGTCTCTGGCCGAAAGGCTCATTCCGTTGGTGCAAATACCGCCGGTTTCCGAGCCTGCCGCCACCACCTGACCTCCGGGACACATGCAAAAGCTGAAAACTCCCCGACCGCTTTTAAGGTGGGTCGAAAGCTTATAATCAGCGGGAGGAAGGTGTTTTCTGTCGTAACGGTCGCCGTACTGGCTTTTATTTATAAGCTCCTGTGGGTGCTCGATCCTGACCCCCATGGCAAAGGGCTTTGGCTCAATTGCAAGGCCGCGGGATTTTAACATTTCGAAGGTGTCGCGGGCGCTGTGTCCTACCGCAAGCACAAGGCGGTCACAGTCTACCGTCTGCTCGCCCTTTTCAGTTTCGACCTTTATGGCTTTAAGGGCGCCGCGCTCGACAATGATGTCGGTCAGCCTGTGGCGGAATTTGACCTCACCGAAATTTTCTATTTGTTTTCTCATGCTTTTAACAGTGTGAAAAAGGCGGTCGCTTCCGATGTGAGGCTTGGCTTCGAAAAGAAGGTCGTCACCGCCTCCGTTTTCGGCAAAGATTTTTAAAACACGGCTGCAATGCCTGTCCTTTATGCCGGAGTTTAATTTGCCGTCCGAAAAGGTTCCCGCGCCCCCTTCGCCGAACTGAATGTTGGACTCGGGACAAAAAACGCCTCCGTTCCAAAAATTTCCAACAGCTTCAACACGGTTTTCAACACATTCGCCGCGTTCCAAAATTATGGGGTAAAATCCCGCTTTCCCCAGTGTTAATGCGGCAAAGAGGCCTGCCGGACCGCTGCCGATTATGTAAACTTTGCCTTTGCAGCCGATAGAATCAGGCTTAACACACATTGCCTCGCTTTCCTTTTTGTTATCGGCTGTAATGACCGGTTTTTTGGAGCCGTATTTTCTGATAAATGCTCTTTCGTCACCCTTGATTTCAAATTCAAAGGTGCAGACATAGTGAATATCGTTCTTTTTTCTGGCGTCGAGAGAACGGCGGACAAGTCGGGCGCTTTTCAGAATGTTTATGTCAATGCCGAAAAAATCGGCCACCGTTTTACGGGGAGATGAAAAATCGGCCGTTATGGGAATTTTTGTTCCGGATATTTTAAGCATTGTTTTTTCTCACCTTTTTTATGACCGACTCGGCGGCAAGACCCGCCGTCGACCACGCCCATTGTAAATTGTATCCGCCGCAGTCGCCGTCGATGTCCAGAATTTCTCCGGCGGCGTATATCCCTTCGTAAAGACGGGATTCCATGCTGTCGGAATAAAAATCATAGGGATCAATGCCTCCGGCCGTCACCTGAGCCATGTTCCAGCCCTTTGTTCCTGTGGCCGAAAGGGTAAAATCTTTGAGGTTCTCGGCAATTCGATCGATTTCCGCATCGGTCAGGGAGCCGCATTTTCTCGAAAGTGATATTCCTGCCGATTTAACGACCGTCTGGCCAAGCCGCTTGTTTATGAGGCCGGTCAGAAGCTCCATGCACTCCCTTTCTTCAAATTCCGACCTTCTTCGGTAAATTTCGTCCGTGACGGCTTGCTTTTCCACCCCGTCAAAAAGGTCGAGGGAGATGTCGCCTCTGCCCCTTTTTGATATTAAACGGGAAATTTGAAGGATTGGAGGTCCCGAAAGGCCGTAATCGGTGAAAAGAACCTCGCCCTTTTCAATGCGCTTTTCGTTGCCCGCCCTTGCCGTGACCTTGCAGACCCATTTGATGCCGGCAAGGGGCTTGGTCTTTTTTGTGTCGGTAATAATCTGAACGATAGCCGGGAAGGAGCGGTTTGAGCGGTGCCCGAAGGCCTCTAAAAGCTCATATCCGCTGCCGTCCGAGCCTGTATTGGCCGCCGCTCTGCCTCCGCAGGTCACAAGAACATTGTCGCAGCAGAAAACGCCCCTGTCGCCTGTTACGAATATGCTTTCATCGTAGGATATGGCCGAAACACGCCCGCCGCAAAGAATTTCGGCGTTTTCTTCGGCCTTAAAACGCAGAGCGTCCACCACCGAGCCGGCCTGAAGGGACATGGGAAAAAGCTTTCCCTGCTCCTCTTCAACGGTCGGTATGCCGATCTTTTTGAAAAATTCCAGCGTTTTTTCGCGGGTAAAGCCTTTAAAGACATCTGCGGCAAACTCCACACCGCCGTGATATTTTCCTTCTAATGCGGAGGCATTGGAGATGTTGCAGCGACCGTTTCCGGTGGTCAGCAGCTTTTTACCCACCCTGTCGTTGCCCTCAAGCACCAAAACCGACAGCTCGGGAGCCCGGTCGCTGATGTATGCGGCGGCAAAAAGTCCTGCTGCGCCGCCTCCTACTATTATTAAATCGTATTTGTCCTTCATTTTTTCACCGCCGATTGTTTCACGTGAAACATTTTTTATGGTTTTTAGGGGTTTTTTATTTTTGTGCGGAAAAATTGTTTCACGTGAAACAATTTTTAATCCGTTTTTCATTCTTCGGCAACCGAGGCGCCGCGTCTTTAACGGTCGGGCGTTCAATTGCCGCTTGCGGGAGGATTTAATGCTTTATTATTGTAGCATATTTTTGCGTTCTTTACAAGGTATAAATACCCGAGCCGACGGCCTTAATGCCTTTCCCCGCAACACTGTCGGCCGATATTTGTCGGGGCGGAGATGGGTTTTTAATTAATAAATGTTTCACGTGAAACATTTTGCAGCAAAAAAAGTGCCGTAACAGTTAAAAACCTCTTTTATTTTGTCCGACATTGTGATATACTTACAATATAATAATACGATTTAACGACTGTCCCCTTAAAATAGCCTTTTAGGCGGACAGCCGACCATAAATCCGCATTTTCAGACAGATAAGAGGTGTTTATGCTTGTCTAAAACCATTGCCGTTGCCAACCAAAAGGGCGGCGTCGGAAAAACCACAACGGCGGTTAACCTCGCGGCAGGAGTGGGAAAGCTGGGCAAAAAGGTGCTTCTTGTGGATCTTGACCCTCAGGGCAACGCCACCAGCGGCTACGGAATTGACAAAAGAGAGGTTAAAGTAAGCAGTTATGACCTTTTGGTGGGCTCCGAGCCCGTTGAAAAGGCCATTCTTCACACGAAATTCAAGGGTGTGGACATCATTCCCTCCAGTATCGACCTTGCCGGAGCCGAAATCGAGCTTTGCGCCATGGAACAGCGGGATTCCCGCCTTCGCCGCTCTCTCGCTCCCATTGTCGACAAATACAGCTACATTTTCATTGATTGTCCTCCCTCCCTGGGGCTTATTACAATAAACTGCCTTTGCGCCGCCGATACCATGATTGTCCCTATTCAGTGCGAATATTATGCTCTTGAGGGGCTTTCCCAGCTTGTGTCGTCGACGAAGCAGATAAAGCGGTTGTACAATCCTTCACTTGAAATTGAAGGAATTGTACTGACCATGTATGACAATCGCCTGAACCTTACCCGCCAGGTGGTTTCGGAGGTCAAAAAGTTCTTTCCCAAAAAGCTTTTTAAAACCGCTATTCCCCGCGCGGTAAGAATTTCCGAGGCGCCGAGCTACGGCCTGCCCATAATGTATTACGACAAATCCTCCAAGGGGGCTAAGGCCTACAGCGATCTTTCGAAGGAGTTTTTAAAGAGAAACAAGAAGTAAAAACCCCGCAGATGAAAAAACGGCAGTGCCTAATGACGGTATGCACAGGTTTTTCTTTAAAAATGTTTCACGTGAAACAAATTTAAAGCACATTAGGGCAGTCACAATAAAATGTTTCACGTGAAACATTTTTTTCGAAGCACTGTAAACATACCGTCGTTTTACCCGCGTCTGCCGTCCTATATGCTTTATGCCTAAAAAGAAAGGATGATTATAATGGCCAAAAAAGGCGGACTTAATAAAGGACTCGGCTCGCTTTTTGCCGAAAACACCACCGAAACCGATTCTCCTACCGAAATCTCGGTTATGGATATAGAGCCAAATCGTGATCAGCCCCGTAAGGATTTTGATCAGGAGGCTCTTGAGGAGTTGGCCGACAGCATCAAAAGATACGGTCTGCTCCAGCCCTTGGTTGTGCGCCCCGTAAAGGGAGACAGATATCAGCTTGTGGCAGGAGAACGGCGTTGGCGCGCCTCCCGGATTGCCGGTCTTTCCACCGTTCCGGTGGTTATAAAGGAGCTGAGCAATTCACAAACGGCCGAAATAGCCCTTGTGGAAAACCTCCAGAGAGAGGATCTTAACCCTGTTGAAGAGGCCGCCGGATATAAAAGCCTTATGGACGATTTTGGGCTTACCCAGGAAGAGGTGTCCGAGCGAATGGGGAAATCCCGTTCGGCGGTGGCAAATTCCATCCGTCTGCTTGAGCTTCCCGACGACATTCTTGAGCTGATGAAAGCCGGCATTATTTCGGCAAGCCACGGCCGCGCGCTTCTTGCTTTTTCCGACAAACGTGCCCTTCGCAAGGCGGCGAAGGCGGCGTCAAGCGGAGCAAATGTCCGCACCATTGAGGACATGGCCAAAAACGCGAACGAAGCCGATAAACGCAAGAAAATGGCAAAACTCCGTTCCCGTCCCAGTATTTATGACGAGGTTGAGCTTTCTCTTTCGGAAAATCTCGGCCGACGGGTAAAGGTGCTTGCCAACAAGGGAAAGGGCACCCTGCAAATAGAATTTTATAACATTAACGAATTAAAGGATCTGGCAAACAAGCTGGGAGATTAGAAAGGATGACAAAATATGTTAGATATTAAGCTCATAAGACAAAACCCCGAGGCGGTCAAGGCGGCAGTCAACCGCCGCAACGGCGACTATACCGCCGCCATCGACGAGCTTCTTAAAATCGACGAACAGCGCCGTGTTATCAGCAGTAAGGCCGACAATTTCAAGGCCGAGCAAAACGCCGCGTCAAAAGAAATCCCCCGCATTAAAAAGGAGGGCGGAGACCTTTCGGAAATCATGGCTCGAATGAAGACGCTGTCCGACGATGTTAAGGAATGTGACAAGGAAATTTCCGAACTGACCGAAAAGCAGAGAAACATCCTTCTTTCTATCCCCAACATGCCCAATCCCACCATTCCCGACGGTGAGGACGACAAAGAAAATCGCGAGCTTCGCCGCTGGGGCGAGCCGAGAAAATTCGATTTTGAAGCCAAGGCTCACTGGGATTTAGGCAAGGATTTGGGCATTCTCGATCCGGAAACGGCAGCCAAGGTATCGGGTGCCCGTTTCCATTTTTACAGAGGTCTCGGAGCCCGTCTTGAGCGTGCTGTTTTCTGTTTCTTTATGGATACCCATGCGGCCAACGGCTATGAGGAAATCATTCCTCCCTACCTTGTAAACCGTGCCTCCATGACCGGTACCGGACAGCTTCCCAAGTTTGAGGAGGACGCCTATCGTATCCACGGCTCTGATGAGTTTCTCATTCCCACCGCCGAGGTTCCGGTAACAAACATGTACCGTGACGACATTCTCGACGGAAGTAAGCTTCCCCTTAAATACTGTGCCTTTTCGGCGTGCTTCCGCGCCGAGGCAGGCTCTGCGGGAAGAGACACAAGGGGCCTTATCCGCCAGCACCAGTTCCACAAGGTCGAGCTTGTTAAATTCGTAAAGCCGGAGAATTCCTACGATGAGCTTGAAACCCTGACAAATGACGCCGAAAAGCTGCTTCAAATGCTGGGACTGCCCTACAGGGTTGTCTGTCTGTCGGCGGGTGATCTCGGCTTTTCCTCGGCAATGACCTACGACATTGAGGTGTGGCTGCCCAGCTACAACCGTTATTGCGAGATCTCCAGCTGCTCCAACTTTGAGGATTATCAGGCTCGCCGCGCCGCCATCCGTTATAAGGACGGAGCCGGCGATAAAGCCAAGTTTGTCCACACCCTCAACGGCTCGGGGCTTGCCGTCGGCAGAACCGTGGCAGCAATTCTTGAAAATTACCAAAATGCCGACGGTACCGTTACCGTTCCCGAGGTGCTTAGAAAGTATATGAACACCGACATTATCGGATAGTTTTCGCAAATTAATCGTTATACTATTAAATATAGGATAAGGTGATTTGATGTTTGAAAAGGGCTCGGTTTGTCTTTTAAACGATTCCTTTCCGCCCCTTATAGACGGGGTGGAAAACGCCGTGGTAAATTATGCTAAATACATGACCGGCAAAGGCATGAATGTGACGGTAGCCACGCCCTCATACCCCGCTGCCGACGACAGCAGCTTCGACTTTCCGGTCATAAGATATTCAAGCCTTAATACAACAAAGCGTTTCGGTTATCGCCTTGGCTTTCCCTTCGGGAAAAAGGCCATAAATACCATAAAATCGTCAAACCCCGTGCTGCTCCATACCCATTGCCCCTTTTCCTCCACATTTCTTGCCCGCATGGTTCAGCAGGAGGTTGACGCCCCCATTGTTTTTACATATCATACAAAATTCGACATCGAAATAAACAAGGCGGTTGAGATGAATTTTCTCCGCAAGACCGCCAAAAAGTTCCTTGTGGGCAATATTTCGGCCTGTGACGAGGTGTGGGTTGTCAGCAAGGGCGCGGGAGAAAACCTGCGCGGCCTCGGATATGAAGGGGACTATGTGGTTATGGAAAACGGCGTTGACCTTTCAAAGGGTGTTGCCTCCGAGGAGCTTGTTGAAGAGCTTAGGACAAAGCACTCTCTGCCGCCCGATGTTCCCGTATTCCTTTTTGTGGGACGGCTTATGTGGTACAAGGGAGCAAGAATCATTCTCGACGGTCTAAAGGAGATTGCCGCAGAGGGAAGGGATTTCCGTATGATTTTTGTGGGAGACAGCGTTGAGCGGCCGGAAATAGAGGCCTACGCCAAGACCCTGGGGATTGGCGACAGGTGCGTTTTCACCGGCGCCATACATAACCGTGAGACAATTCGCGGATATTTCACCCTTTCGGATCTGTTTCTTTTCCCCTCCTCCTTCGACACAAACGGCATCGTGGTGCGGGAGGCGGCAGCCTGCGGCAAGGCCAGCGTTCTGCTCAGAGACAGCTGTGCTTCGGAAGGGATAGAGGACGGAAAAACGGGGCTTTTGATCGAGGAAAACGGAGAATCTATGGCAAAATGTCTTTCCTATGCATGCGATAATCGTGACAGGCTTAAGGCGCTGGGACAAACGGCCATGGACGAAATATATATCTCGTGGGGTGAGGCCGTGGAGAGAGCCGTTAAACGGTATGAGATTGTGGCCGAGCGGTTTAAAAGCGGAGAGCATAAAAGGGAAAGGGTGCGCTTTGACGAAATGTGCCGTGCCTTCAGCGAGATAAACATTGCCATGCAGCGGGTGGAGGACACCTCTCGATTTCTCTTTCAAAAGCTGGTCAGAAAAGGGAAGGAATAACCCTGTTGGCAGATTGGATAAGGAGAGGACCCCTTTTGCATCCCATTAAGCATTTTCATACAATAACAAAACACCGCCACAAGGTCATTGCCCACTGCTTTAGAGCAGGGCTTGGTTTTCGCGGTCTTTTACACGATCTTTCCAAATATTCTCCCGCCGAGTTTATTCCCGGCGCAAAGTATTACAACGGCCACCGCAGCCCCAACGTTACCGAGCGGGAGCTTTTCGGCTATTCCGCGGCATGGCTTCACCACAAGGGCAGAAACCGACATCACTTTGAATACTGGACCGATTTCGACATTAAAAAACAGCAGGTTTGTCCGGTAAAAATGCCCCTTTGCTATGCGGTCGAGATGTTTTGCGACAGGGTGGCGGCCAGCAAGATTTATCGCGGAAAGGATTATACCGACGACTACCCTCTCGAATATTATATGAAGGGTATAGACTCCCGCACAATGCATCCCGAAACGGCGGCCTTTCTCGAAGCCCTTTTAAAAATGCTGGCCACCGAGGGGGAGGAAAAAACCTTCATCTATCTTAGAGGCATTGTTAAAACAAAAAAAGATTATTAAAGACGGTCTGTCAAAATCGTTTTCATTTGCGGCCGTGCAAAAAGCCCCCTGCGGAGTTGTCCGAAGGGGGCTTTTTATAGTATTTTAAGTTTAAACCGTCGGTCCGATTATTTGGCGTAATCGACGGCGCGGCTTTCGCGGATAACATTAACCTTGACCTGGCCGGGATAATCAAGCTCGTTTTCGATTTTCTTGACAATGTCTCTGGCCGTAATGACCATCTGATCATCGGAAATGACCTCGGGCTTGACCATTATGCGCACCTCGCGGCCGGCCTGAATTGCATAGGAGGATTCGACCCCGTTAAAGGAATTGGCGATTTCCTCAAGCTTTTCAAGGCGCTTGATGTAGTTTTCGATGTTTTCTCTTCTCGCACCGGGACGGGCTGCCGAAATGGCGTCTGCCGCCTGAACAAGACAGGCAATGACCGTTTTGGCCTCGATGTCGCCGTGGTGAGCGTGAATTGCGTGAATAACCGCTTCGCTTTCGTGGTATCTCTTGGCCACCTCAACACCGAGCTGGATGTGGGAGCCCTCCATTTCGTGGTCGAGAGCCTTGCCGATGTCGTGAAGCAGTCCGGCGCGGCGGGCAAGGGTTTCGTCCTCACCCAGCTCTGCCGCAAGCAGTCCCGCAAGATATGCGACCTCAAGGGAATGGTTGAGCACATTCTGACCGTAGCTTGTGCGGTAGTGCAGCTTTCCGAGAAGCTTGACAAGCTCGGGATGTATGTTATGGATTCCCACCTCAAGAATGGCGCGCTCGCCTTCCTTTTTAATGGTGTGCTCCACCTCGCGTCTGGCCTTTTCGACCATATCCTCAATGCGGGCGGGGTGAATTCGTCCGTCGGCAATGAGCTTTTCAAGGGTCAGTCTTGCAATCTCGCGGCGCACCGGCTCAAAGCAGGAGAGGGTTATGGCCTCGGGAGTGTCGTCGATAATGAGATCAACGCCGGTGGCAGTTTCGATTGCGCGGATATTTCGTCCTTCACGGCCGATTATACGGCCTTTCATATCATCGTTGGGCAGGGGCACGACCGAAACGGTGGCTTCGGAGGAATGGTCGGCTGCACAGCGTTGTATGCACTGGGATAAAATGTGACGGCTCTTTTCGTCCGCCTCGTCTTTAAGCTTTTGCTCGTAGTTTCGGATGAGCACGGCCTTGTCGTGGTCAAGCTCGCCCTCAAGATTTTTAAGCAGGTAATCCTTTGCCTGCTCGGTGGTCAGCCCGGAAATGCGTTCGAGCATTTCAAACTGGCGCTTTTTAAGTTCCTCGGCCTCGGTCATGCGGCTTTCGATTTCCTTTTGACGGGCGCGGAGGGTCTCCTCTTTCTTCTCGATGTTGTCGGTTTTCTTATCGAGAGATTCTTCTTTCTGCTGGAGTCTGCGTTCCTGGCGCTGCAATTCACTGCGGCGCTCGCGGTTTTCTTTTTCGGATTCGGTTCGCAAACGATGAATTTCATCCTTTGCCTCAAGAATGGTTTCTTTTTTCTTGGCCTCGGCGTTTTTGAGAGCGTCGTTAAGTATCCGCTTGGACTCTTCCTCGGCGGAACCCAAGATACCCTCGGCTTTTTTCCTGCGGTGACTCATTCCGGCGAAAAAACATACAACGCCGAGCACAAGTCCGCCTACCGCAAAGCCGATCAATAGCGATACAATGTCCATGGGTTTTTAACCTCCTATATATTAACCGCAATTTTTTCGGCAAAATTCGTCAAGATGTTTACGCCGTAAACGGGCCTGCGGTCGAAGCCCGGTCAAAGGGTGCTGCGACAGGGGGGAGTATCGCCTGAACACAATTCCCGACACTACCGCAACATACATATATCATAATATAAAAAGCAGAAAAAGTCAAGGAAAACAGCGACAAACCGCACAAGTTACCCTTGACTTTTTTATAGAAGTGTTATAAAATTTTGATTTTTGCTGCCGGGAGACTTTAAGGCCTTTACCTGTGCCGCACCAAGGGGTGTCACCTTACTACCTCTCCGAAACATCCCTCATCTGTGCATTCGGTTATTTTAACAGGGAGTATCCGGCCTTTAAGTCCTTCCTCGGCCTTTACCTTAACAGGGGTATAGTTTTCGGTGTATCCTTCAAAAAAGCCGTTTTTTTGCTGTTCGAAAAGTACATTTTCGGTTCTTCCCACCTGGGCGGCGAAAAAGTCCCTTGCACATTTCACGGCCACCGTCGAAAGCCTCTTGCTTCGGGCGGTTTTTATCTGCTCGTCCACCTGGTTTTCCATTTGTGCGGCGGGGGTGCCCTCTCTTCTCGAGTAGCAGAAAATGTGCACCTTTGAAAAGCCTATTTCCCTGACGAAATTCAGGGTCTCGTTAAATTCCTCCTCGGTTTCCCCGGGAAAGCCGGTCATTATGTCGGTGGTTACGGAGCAGTTTTCAAAGCGGGCTCTTATGTCGGAAATTATACGGCGGTAAAGGGCGGTGTCGTATTTGCGGTTCATGCGTTTAAGCACACTGTCGCTTCCCGATTGGAGCGACAGATGAAACTGTCCGCACAGCTTTTTGACCGATTTAAGGCCGTCCAGCACCTCGGGGGTAAGCTGATCGGGTTCGAGAGAACCCAGTCTCAGCCGCTCGATACCCTCAACATCGGCGGCCTTTATTCCGTCGGGAAGGGTCAGACCGATGTCGCTTCCGTAGGCCGAAAGGTTTATTCCGGCGATGACCGCCTCTTTATATCCCGCCGCTGCAAGGGCGGTCAGCTCTTCTCTTATGCGGTCGGGGGATTTGGAGCGTACCCTGCCCCTTGCATAGGGCACAATACAGTAGCTGCAAAAGCGGTTGCATCCGTCCTCGATCTTTACAAAGGCTCTCGTTCTTCCCTCAAAGCTGTGGGAGCTTAGGGGAGAGATTTTTTCGTGAAGCTCGTGGGGCTTGCTTTCGACAATCTTGTCCCGCTGTTTCATAAATTTTCGGACAAGGGCGGGCAGCTCGGAATTTAAGGCGTTTCCGATGATTATGTCGGCCTCGGTCAGGCTTTTGGCCTTTTCGGGGCGAGCCTGGGGCATACAGCCGGTGACGGCTATAACGGCGGCGGGGTACTGACGGCGCATTTTTCTTACCGTTTGGCGGGTTTTTCGGTCGCTTTCGGCCGTTACGGTGCAGGAGTTTACCACAACGACATCGGGAATTTCCTCCCCCTCGTTTACCGAAAGTATGTCGTCGCAGGCAAAAAGCTCCCGCAAGGTCTCGGTGTCATACCGATTGACCTTGCAGCCCAAGGTTTTAAAAAGCACCTTCATCTGATTTTAAGCTCCTTTGCCGAAAGAAGCTTAGGCTCCTTTTCGTCGGGGCGGAAAAGCACAAAGCGTGAGCCGATGACCTGCACCACATCGGCATCGGTGGCGTCGGCAAGTCTGTCGGCCGCCTCTCGGGCGGTGACGGGAGAGCTTTCCAGCACCCGCATTTTGATCATTTCCCTTTTTTTAAGCGCCTCATCGGCCTGCTTTACCGTTTGGTCGGTAATTCCGCCGTGGCCTATCTGGAAAATGGTTTCGTATTTGTTGGCAATACCGCGCAGGGCGGCTCTTTGTTTGCTTGTAAGCATTGTTATCTTTCCTTGCGTTTTATTTTTTGTGGGTGATTTTTGTCGGTTTGTGGGTGTCGGGATAGCGGTGGTTTTTTGTTGCAAGAGGTTTTACTACCCCCTCAGTCAAAACTGCGTTTTGCCGGTTCCTTATGCCCCCGGCGCTACGAGCCGAGATAATTTTTAAGCTCGGCAAGGCATTTGTCAAGAGCCTTGCCCCTGTGGCTGACGGCGTCCTTTTGCTCGCCGGTCATTTTGCCGAAGCTTTTGCCCTCATATAAAAAGACGGGATCATATCCGAATCCGCCCTCTCCCTCTTTTTCAAAGGCAATTCTGCCAAAGGTCTCTCCCCTGACCGTAAACTGCCGTCCGTCGGGAAAAACACAGGCGATGGCCGAAACGAATTTTGCACCGCGGTCTTTTTCCTCCACCCCGTCAAGCTCCCGCAGAAGCCTTGCGATGCGCTCGCCGTCGGTGGCGGCGTATCGTGCCGAGTATATGCCCGGGCGGCCGCAAAGAGCGTCGACGCACAGTCCCGAATCGTCGGCAAAGGCGGCAAGACCGCTCTGCTTGCAGGCGTATTTTGCCTTTATAAGGGCGTTTTGCTCGAAGGTTTGTCCGTTTTCAACCGCTTTATCCATGTCTATGGAAAGCTCCTTTGCAGATACGGCGCAAAGGTCCCGGGGGCTGTCCGATTGCTCGGAAAGCCGTTTTAACATTCGGGAGAATTCCTTTACCTTGTGGGAATTCCCCGTGGCAATAACAAATTTCATGGCTCACCTTTCCTCGGGGTCGAAGGAGGTTAAAAACAGCACGCTGCGCTCCAGCGAATCCCTTGAATTTCCCCAATCGGCATCCTCGCCGTTGTTGCGGTAGTCAAACATGTCGCAAAAGTGCTTGACATCCCTGTGAAGCTCCTCTATGGACGAAAGGGTCAGCTTTTTGGCCGCGTCCTTGAATTCCCCTTTAAATCTGCGGCCCATTTTTTTGTCGGCCGCGGCGGTAAGCTCGTAATAATGCTTTAAACAGAGGGTTTCCTGCTGTTCAAAAAGCTTGCGGAAGTCCATGTCGGCCTCATATTTTTTTATTGTGTTGGAAATGAGAGAGGCCATGTTGCGCTCCACCTCGTCGCATATAAAGCAGCTTTCCTTTTCGGCCGATTTAAGGGGGGATTTAACGCGCTTTTCCACCTCTTTTAAATGGCTTTCGAGCATAAGAGCCACCGAAAGCCGCCGCTGCTGTTTAAGTATCATTTTAAAGTGGCGAAAGCAAAAGCCCTTTTGGTTGGTCACCTTTCGAATTTCCGGCTCCATCATTGCCGCGCCGGTTATGTAATCGGCCATACGCTTTTCAAGCATATTTCTCATTCGGCAGACGGGACAGCCCTCCTTAGGCTCAAAAACCTCCTCCACGGGGATCGAGCAAATATCCGATCTCATAGGATCACCTCGTCTTTAATATGGGGATAAAAAATCTTTTAAATGTTTAAGGTGCGGGACGGTCGGTGCGGCGCTTTTTAAAGCCCGCCGCCGCAATAGTTGCCGCGTCCTTTAAAGCTCGCCGTCGTAAAGGGTGGCGGCAAGCACCGCCTTTATGGTGTGCATACGGTTTTCGGCCTCGGTGAAAACTACCGAGCGGGGGCTTTCAAACACCTCGTCGGTGACCTCCATTTCCTCTCGGCCGAATTTTTCGCACATTTCCTTTCCGACAGAGGTATTCTTATCGTGGTAGGAGGGCAGGCAGTGCATAAACACTCCGTCCTCGGCCGCAAGACTCATGATTTCGGAGTTGACCTGATAGGGAGCGAGATCGTTGATTCTTTCCTGCCACACCTCTACCGGCTCGCCCATGGAAACCCATATGTCGGTGTAGATGACATTTGCGCCCCCCGCCGCAGCCCTCGGGTCGGTTTCAAAGGTTATACTGCCGCCGCTTTGAGCCGCAAGGGTCTTGCATTGCTCGATAAGAGCCGCTTCCGGCATATACTTTTCGGGACAGCAGCCGACAAAATCCAGTCCCATTTTGGCGCAGCCGACCATAAGGGAATTGCCCATGTTGTATCTGGCGTCGCCCATATAAACAAATTTAATGCCCTTAAGACGGCCGAAAATTTCCCTGACGGTCAGAAAGTCGGCGAGTATCTGGGTGGGGTGAAATTCATTTGTAAGGCCGTTCCACACGGGAACGCTTGCATAATCGGCCAGCTGTTCGACAATTTTCTGACCGTGGCCTCTGTATTCGATGCCGTCGAAAATTCCCGAAAGAACACGGGCGGTGTCGGCGATGCTTTCCTTTTTGCCGATCTGAGAGCCTGAGGGGTCGAGATAGGTGGTTCTCATGCCGAGATCGCCCGCCGCCACCTCAAAGCTGCACCTTGTGCGGGTGCTGGTTTTTTCAAAGATGAGGGCTATATGCTTTCCCCTTAAAACGTCGTGGGCAATACCCTCTTTTTTTTGCTTTTTAAGCCGCGCGGCAAGATCGATGAGGTATCCGATCTCCTCTGACGAAAAATCCAGAAGCTTTAAAAAGTCTCTTCCCTTTAAATTGTACATAATATCCTTCCTTTCGGGAGATCGCTTGAATCGACTTGCGATCAAAGATTTTTGGCTTGCTTTTCAGGTTAAAACGAGCGGGTTTTGCGTCCGGCCTAAATGCCTTTAAAAATGTTTCACGCGAAACATTTTTCGCCCGAAGCCGCATTTTTACAGGGGAAAACGCCGATGAGCCGTACATTTTTCGGCGAAGCATCGGCGCCGATTTCGTGAAAAGGGCTAAAACTGAGAATGATAATCTTCGTTGTCCTTTTTCTTTTTGACCTCCTTGCGCCTTGTGACCACCGCAAAGACCGTCACCCCGATTATGGCGATAATAACCGCAATTATGGCAACGGTCGAGTATCTTATTCGGGCGTCGATCTGCTCCTGGGTCTCGGTGTTGGATATGGTCTTTGTTATATATGCCGTATCGAAAATCGACTGCGCCTGAGCCTTGTCCTGATCGGTCATTTCGGGGGCGTAGTACATAATTGAATATTGCAGGCCGTTTTTGACGGTGGTCATAAAAATCGTGTCGGTGGTTTTGTTGCTCGAGGAGGCAAGCTCGATGTATATGTAGTGCCCGTCACCCTGGTCGACCTCGGTTTTGGCGGTTATGTCGTAGCCGCTTCCGTTAAAGGAGGAGGCAAGGGTTTTGTAAACCTCCACGATCCTGTCGCTGTCGGAGGCTTTAAGCTCCCATATGTCGATGGTGACCTCGCTTCCGAAAATGGCCACGCTGCAGGTGCGCCCCTTTTCGTCCTTGGCATAATAAACGCCGCCGTCATCCTCCTTAAAGGTCTTGAGCATGTCGGTGTTTATGTTATATTCCGAAAGGGCGGGGTCGTCAAAGGAGAGGCTTGCCATTTCAAAGACCTTCATGCTTTCGGGGAAGGAAATTTTAAAGTAGCTTTCGGCGTCCTCGTACTGGGTCATCCCGCAGGACGAAAGACAAAGCAGCATTACCGCCGCCGTCAGCAAACAAAAAAAGCGTTTCATATTTTAAAGTTCCTTTCAAGTTTTAAAAGGTTTTCCTGATTTCGGACGGATTGTGTATAGGGCCTTTGTCAACGCACAAAGCGAAGAGCTTTAACCAAGCCTACGCGCCGAGGCCGTCAGCCCGGGCTGACCGGAGAGCGGCCGCACTGCAAAACCGATACAGGGAGGAAACGGGCAGCGTTCCGTTTTCGGAAGGTCAGTAAAGTACTGCGCTCTCCCGTCTCGGCAGAGCCGAGACGGCCTCAGCGCCCGTCCGCCCCATAAAGCCGCCGTCAACACGCGCGGCTGAAAAACATTATAGCCGAGCGCTGCCCTTCCCGTTAACCTCGGCATAATATTCCTGCTTGTTTTCATACATCCTCTGCTCGGCCGTGCGGAGGAGCTGTTCAAGGTTGTCGCATTTTTGCTCGAAAGCCGCGCCCACCGAGACGCTTACTTCCTCCCGAGACGCCTGCTCTTTAAGGCTTTCCACCTTTTTATCAAAGCTGTCCTTCTCTATGGATTGAGCCAACACCACAAACTCATCTCCGCCTATGCGGTAGCTTTGATCGGGAAACAGCCCCTTTATGATGTCGGCCGCCGTGCAGATGTATCTGTCTCCCTCGGTGTGGGATTTAAGATCGTTTATGCGCTTGAGCCCATTCATATCAACATAAATCGCACCGATATTTTCAAGGCTCGGCTCCGAAAGGCGGTTGATCGTTTCTATGTATTTGTTGCGGTTAAACATCGAGGTCAGCAGATCCCGGTAGCTAAGCTGCTTTAGCTGCTCTCGCTGCATCGCAATTTCGGCGTTTCGCTGTTCAAGAACGTAAAACGCCCGCAAAGTCCAAAGGAAGTAAATGAGCATTGCGGCAATCTCGATTCCCGCCGCGACTAAAAGCAGAGTCTTCACATAGTTGAAGGTTTTAAAGATAACATCGTCCTGAACGAAAAGCATCATTTGCCAGTCGTAAATGCCAAGGGGCGTGTAATGCATATATATGGTTTTGCCGTTGGTTTTCGATTTAAAGGCGATAACGCCGGTTTTAAGATTTTTTGTTTCCTCTTTAAGGTCGATGTTTTCATAGCCTCGGGCGCGCTGCCGATCCTCGGTCTCGTAGGCATTGCCGAGCTCGCCGTGCCAGCTGTCCATAATATAGTTGCCGTCGTAGCTGTCGACGACGCAGTAGAAGGATTCATTCCTATAAATACGGGAAACGAAAAGATCGCCCAGTCCCTGTACATCGATAACGCCGACAAGCACGGCCGACATGCCGCTTTGGTCGCTTATGGGAATGAAATAGTAAAGACATTCCTTTCCCGAAACAAAATCGGTCACGCGGTGGGATATGTGCTCTCCCTTTTCAAAAAGCTTCTCATAATCATCCGAGGTGGCGCTGCCGGCAAGGATACTTCCGTTTGTTACAAACGAGCCGTCCTGGAAAAGCACATCTATGCGGGAATAAAAGGAGGAGTCTTTAAGCTTGTCGATGTGCAGAGAAACCATCTGGCGGAGGTCGAGATTGTTGTCGACCGAAAGCAGCTCGCCGATGGCGCGGAGCTTTTCTATTTCATCGTCGAATTTCACGGTTATTTCATTGTTAAAGGTGGAGACATATTCCTCAAGTCTATCAAAGCATCGCTGTTTTTCATAGGAAATAATTCTGTAGTATAACCCAACGGTCAGGGATAACATAATGCAGGTTATGCAGATTATGGGGAGCAGCTTTTTTACCGTATTCATTATTTTCACCTTATATATTTTTTTTGCAAAGGGGAATTTGCCGATTTTCACCCGCCGAGCACCGATTTACACGAAGTCCCGAAAGGCCGATCGTTCCGAATGCCGGGGAAACAAAAAACGGCGGCACAAATAAAGCTATGTTATCTTTCATTATACATATAAACTGTAAATTTTTCAAGGGCTAAAAGCCTTTAAAAGCGGTTGACCGAAACATTTATACAATTGCACAAAAAAAGGCCGTCTTTGGAGAAAATGACGGGCAGACCGTGTAAAGCCGCAGCCCGAAAAAACGGCAAAAATCGGCGGCCGAAAAATTCCGACCGCCGCAAAAAACATATGAAAAGAAATGCCCTCCGAGAAAACGCCTTAAAACCGCAATTTCCGAAACGGCAAAAAGCCTGTTAAAACGGCCACACCCCTATTATGCGAATGGAAATAAACATCGCCGCAACCGGGATTATGCTTCCGAGAAGAAGCTGGACGGGAGTATGGCGTTTGATTTTAAGAGAAGCCCAAACCACCGCGCCGAGCAGTCCGTAAAGGGCAATGTAGGGAAGGCCGAGCACATATATCATCATGGCAATGGGTCCCGACACACCGCAGGCGTGTCCGCTGGCCTTTACGCCGAATACAAAGGAGGCAAGAGCGATGGAAATCCCCGAGAGCAGATAGGTCATGAATATGAGAAGCTCGATCCTTCCGGCGCCGAAAAATACCGAGCCGAGAATACCGGCGACATATCCCACGACCGAAAAGGCGATGGCCAGGCTTCGCTGTCCGTCCCTGCCCTTTTTGCGAACAGAGGGAATTATGACCGAAACGGGATAGGAGAGCAGGGGGAAAACGGTCAGGGCGCCCAGGGCGTAAAGATAGTGGCCAAGTCCCAAATAGGAATCGGGACGGGCAAACCATATGACCGTAAGCATAAAGGCGGCCATAAAGGGAGCGACCGTGATGACCCGCACGATTTTTGCGATTACGGCCTCTTTGGTGATTTTGCGGTCGGAAGTTTGGGTCTCTTTTGTTTTGTTATCGCCCTTTTCGACAATTTGAATATTTGTTTTCTCCGGCATACTGAAAACCTCCCAAAACGAATAATGAATTTTTTAAATATATTTTTGCAAACTTCAAAACAATTTATCTGTGCGGCGGGGAACGGTTTTCCCTCCCGCCCTGTCTGCCATTATTCTATCTTGTGACTGTCCGTTTGTCACCCTATCGGCGCGTTAATTTCTCCTACGAAAGATTTTTGCGCGGTAGAGTTTTAAAAAATTCCCTCTACCCACGGTAGAAAACCGCATAAAAACGGGGGTTTTAGGGGGGTTGATTTTTACAGAGCAATGGTTTATAATAAACATATGAACGAAGAAACATTAAGAAAAAATATCTCTCAAAAAATCACTTTTTACAGAAAGGCGGTCGGCCTGACCCAACTGGAGCTTGCCGAAAAACTAAACTATTCGGACAAATCGGTTTCAAAATGGGAGAGAGGCGACGGACTGCCCGACATAACCGTGCTCAGCAATATGGCCGAGCTTTTCGGAATATCGGTGGACGATTTTATATCCTCCGAATCCCCCAAAAAGCCCATTAAGCTGACCAAAAAACACACCCTTGTCCCTGCTCTTTCGGTGGGGCTTGTTTGGCTTACGGTGACGTTTATTTATTTTGTGCTGGCGGTGGCCGCTCCCGACCTGTCGAGAAAATGGCTTGTTTTTATATACGGATGTCCCGTCAGCTTTATTGTTACCACCGTTTTCAGCTGCCTGTGGTGGAAAACCCTATATCGCATCCTTTCTATCAGCGGCATAATCTGGACTCTTGCCGCCTGCGTGGACATCACCCTCAGCATACCGAACATCTACCTTATATATGCCGTGGCGGCGGTGTTTCAGATATTGGTTTTTCTGTGGTTTTGGCTTGTGTCGGACCGTCGGAAAACCGGGAAATAGCGTTGGAGGAGCCGTTGACAGAGATGAAAAAGCTTTTTTGTGCCATATTTGCCATTTGCCTTTCGGCGGTGCTTGCCCTGTCGGCTATTGCCGAAACGGTCGTCACGGTCGACGGTATAACGGCGCATTTTTCCGATGTTTTTACGGTTTTCACAAAGGACAATATCGAGAGTAAAGCCGACCGCGCCGCCGAGCTTTCGGAAAATCTTTCCGAGCTTGAGGCAAAGCTTTCAAAGGATTATCTTTTTTACGCCGTCGCTCCTCAAATGGGCTGGACGGCTTTTATGACGGCAGGCGAGACCGACATTTCAAGAGCAATAGTCGATTTGGCGGATTTTTCCGACGAGCAAACGGCCGAGCAGGCTCTTATCGGCAGTATAAAAAGCCGCGCATCGGAGGTAAAGGAAATAAGAAAGGGTGCGGCGCTTTTTTACCGTTTGACCTTTTTAAAGGGAAAGGATGCCGAAGACACGGGCAGCTCGGGTGAGGACAGCACCGTTTACAGCACACCCGCCGCAAGCACCGTTCAAAGCACGGACAGCCAAATTACGGATGGCCAAAGCACGGACAGCATAGGCACCGTCGACAACGCCGACAACCGCATTATGTACATAACGGTCATGAACGGCAAGGTATACACCCTCGTTTTCATCGAGCAATCGGCCGAGCTTTCAAAAAACGCCGCCGATTCGGCCGATTATATTTTCAGCTCCCTCGAATATACCGTTGACTCGGAGACGGCGCGGGTAAAGGATCATAAAAAAAGAACCTTCAACATTCTGCTTGCGGTTTGCGCGCCCCTGGCCGCCGTGTCGGTGTTTTTCATTGTCCGTTCGATAAAAAAGGATATTGAAAGGGCAAAGCAGGAGCAGAGTCTTCGAAACAACATGAGAAAAAAGCCGAGGAGATAATATGGATTTTATGGACAGCCCTGTGCTTTTGTCGTCGGCCGAAAAACTCGGCATAGAAATAGACGGCCGACAGCTCGAAATGTTTGAGATCTATGCCCGTCTTTTGTGCGAGTGGAACGAGAAGATGAATTTGACCGCAATAACCTCTCCCGAGGGCATTGCCCTGCTTCATTTTGCCGACAGCCTGACGCTGCTTCGCACGGCGGATTTTAAGGAGGGGGCAAGCTTTGCCGATGTGGGCACGGGCGCGGGATTTCCGTCGGTTCCCCTTGCCGTAATGCGGCCGGACATGCATTTTACCCTTATCGACAGCTTAAACAAGCGGCTGACCTTTCTCGAAACGGTGAAAAGCGAGCTTGGCCTTAATTTTGAAACGGTACACGGCCGCGCCGAGGAGCTGGGACGAGCGGTCAAGTTTCGTGAAAAATTCGATTATGCCTCCGCCAGAGCGGTTGCGGGGCTTAATGTGCTTTGCGAATACTGCCTGCCCTTGGTAAAAAAGGGCGGAAGCTTTTTGGCCATGAAAGGCCCCACGGGAAGAGACGAGGCAAAGCAGGCTGAAAACGCGGTAAAGCTTCTCGGCGGAAAAATTTTTGACATAAAGGAATTTTCCTTGGATCAAAACACCCGACAGGTGGTTGTTATCGAAAAAATCTCCCCCACCCCCGCAAAATATCCCCGCCAGTCGGGAAAGATAAAAAAAGCACCTCTTTGAAAGAACAGCTAAATTGTTTGAATAACATGAAACCCGCCGACCTTCGGAATTGAAGGTCGGCGGGTTTTTCGGTGTGCATTGACGGTAGATTTTTCGTTGCAAGAAACCTTACTACCCCTCAGTCGCCTACGGCGCCAGCTCCCCTGACAAGGAGCGCCACGACATAGTTTAAACTTTTTGCTCTGTGCATGACGGAGCGCTGTGGTGCGGCTGAGACTTTTGTATAAAAAACCACCGGCCTTGGTTGCGGTCAAGGTCGGTGGTTTAATGTTTTGATCTATGAGGGCGGAGAGAAAATAAGTCTGCCCGCGATGAGGTGAGGGCTTGGGGGATTTTGCAAAGTATTTGGCGGGCATACCGAGTTTATTCATCCAGCTTGAGGACGGCCATAAAGGCTTCCTGGGGGACCTCCACCGAGCCGAGGCTTCGCATGCGCTTCTTGCCTTCCTTCTGCTTTTCAAGCAGCTTTTTCTTTCGGGTGATGTCGCCGCCGTAGCACTTTGCAAGCACATCCTTTCGCATGGCGCGAATGGTCTCTCGGGCGATGACCTTTCCGCCCACCGCCACCTGAACAGGCACCTCGAAAAGCTGGCGGGGAATGTTATCCTTAAGCTTTTCGGCAATTCGCCGCGCCCGCTTATAGGCGTTGTCGGCGTGGACGATAAAGGACAGGGCGTCGACTATTTCGCCGTTTAACAGCACATCGAGCTTGACGAGCTTGGAGGGCATATAGCATTTCGGCTCGTAGTCGTAGGATGCGTAGCCCTTTGTGCGGGATTTTAAGGCGTCGAAAAAGTCATATACGATTTCGTTTAAGGGCATTTCGTAGTGAATGTCCACGCGGTTGGTGGAGGGGTACTGCATGTCGCTGAAAATTCCCCGCCGTTCCTGGCAAAGATCCATGATCGCGCCGACATAATCGGTGGGGCTGAATATATGCACGTCGCAGACCGGCTCCTCGGCCGATTCGATGGTTGCGGGATCGGGATAATTGGTGGGATTGTCGATGGAAATTGTGGTTCCGTCGGTGAGATTGATTTTGTAAACAACGCTGGGGGCGGTGGTGATGAGATCGAGATTGTATTCTCTCTCCAGCCGTTCCTCAATTATCTCCATGTGAAGAAGTCCGAGGAATCCGCAGCGGAATCCAAAGCCGAGCGCCGCCGAGGTTTCGGGCTCAAAATGCAGGGAGGCGTCGTTTAGCTGAAGCTTTTCGAGAGCCTCGCGAAGGTCGGTATACTGGGCGCCGTCGGCGGGGTAAACGCCGCAGAAAACCACGGGATTGACGGCGCGATAGCCTTCAAGGGGCTTATCTGCCGGGCGCTCGACTCCGGTTATGGTGTCGCCCACTCTGGCCTCGCTGACCGTTTTTATTGAGGCGGTAAAATAGCCGACCTCGCCTGCCGTAAGTCCGTCGCAGGGCATAAAGCTTCTTGCGCCCTTTCGCCCAAGCTCAACCACCTGGAATTCGGCGCCTGTGGCCATCATTTTTACGGACATTCCGCTTTTTATGGTGCCGCTGACCACACGAAAATATGTTATAACGCCCTTGTAGGGGTCATAGTAGGAATCGAAAATCAATGCCTTTAAGGGAGCTGAGGAATCGCCGCTCGGAGCGGGGAAATCGGTGACGATGCGCTCGAGCACTTCCTTTATGTTTATACCCGCCTTGGCCGAAATGCGGGGAGCCGACATGCCTTCGATGCCGATTATGTCCTCGATCTCGTGCGCAACCCTGTCGGGGTCGGCGGCGGGCAGGTCAATTTTGTTGATGACCGGGAGAATTTCAAGACCGTGGTCGGCGGCAAGATAGGTGTTGGCAAGGGTCTGAGCCTCTATTCCCTGGGAGGCGTCCACCACAAGCACCGCCCCTTCGCAGGCGGCAAGGGAACGGGACACCTCATAGTTAAAGTCGACATGGCCGGGAGTGTCGATGAGATTAAGCTCGTAGGTTTGTCCGTCGTCGGCCTTATAGTAAAGGGTGACGGCGTGCGCCTTTATGGTAATGCCTCTCTCCCGTTCGAGATCCATGCTGTCAAGCAGCTGATCCTCCATGTCGCGCAGAGCCACCGTGTCGGTTATTTCGAGCATGCGGTCGGCCAGGGTGGATTTACCGTGGTCGATGTGGGCAATTATACAAAAATTTCTGATGTTTTGCTGTGGAACTTTCAAAGTTTCTTCTTCCTTTTTCGGATGATTGGATTTCGGCCGATCTTCGGCAGGGGCTGCTTCACTTAACCGTCGGCAGGTCGGCAAACGAGCCGGCGGGGGGTCGGCGAAAGGCCGTAAGGGAAACCCCGGCAGGCGGGCGACGGTTTAAGCGGGCTGCCGCTGCGGGGTCGGTGGACGGGCGCTATTTCGAAAAGGCGTCCTTAATGGTTTCAATAAGCTCGGGAGCCATTGTTATGGCTCGCTCGGCCGCGCCCATGGGCGTTGTCGAGGGCAGGTTAAGTATGCTGACATCTCCCCTGTTTATGCACACAAAGCAGACGGGAGTGACGGTCAGTCCGCCTCCGCCCGCTCCGCCGAAGGAAACACCTGCGGGGGATTTTTCGGTGGGAAGGTCGCTTCCCCCCGAGGCAAAGCCGCAGGAAACGCGGGAAACGGGAATTAAGGTAATGTCGTCGGAAACAACTATCTTGTCCCCCACCACAAGGCCCGTGTCGGCAAGGGCGCGCATTTTGTCGACGGTTATGTCGAGAATACTGCCCACCTTGCTTTTGGTGGAGCGTTCCTTGGCCGCTGTCCCGTTTTGGCGGGCAGAGCCTGCGGCGGAGTCGCCCTTTGCGCCGTCGGTCGGGTTAAAGGAGCTGTCGGCGGGGGCAGAGTTGCCGTTGAAGCGGTTTTGGTTTTTGTTTTGTTTCATATTTACTCACCCTTTTTCGAAAATTTCGTTTTACAGATCTCGTATCGGGGGTCGGTTAAGGGATATGCCGGCGGGGAATTGAAAACGGCGGATAACGGGGCGGCTCGCTTTAGTCGGCAGGATTGTCGTTATCGGTGCCGTCGGAGGCGATGTCGGTTGCATCAACATTTTCGGAAGCTGTCCGATCGCCTGCAAAGTCTTCGAGAGTAGGTTCTTCTACCGTGGTTTTGGCGCTTGTATTTTCAAAGCTCTTGGCCGCCTCCTCCTCGGGAAGGGCGGGAAGCTCGGAAAGCTCGGAAAGGCCGAAGCACCGTAAAAACGTATCTGTGGTTCCGTAAAGAATGGGTCGGCCGGGAAGGTCGAGACGGCCGCACTCCTCAATAAGCCCCTTTAGCACAAGGGACGACATAACTCCCGAGCAATCAACCCCTCGCACCTGCTCGACATAGCCCTTTGTCACCGGCTGATTGTATGCCACAACGGCCAGCACCTCAAAGGCAGCCGAAGAAAGAGGGGTGGATCGGCGAAGCTCAAAAACCGTGCGTATGGGCTCCTCAAACTGCTTTTTTGTGGCAAGCTGATACCCGTCCGAAAGCTTTAAAAGCTCTATACCGCTATCGGGAGAGCTTAGCTTTTGTTCTAAAAGCACGGCGGTTTTTTCGACATTTTGCTCCGAAAGCTCCAACGCGGCGGCAATTCGGGAGGCGGGAACCGGCTCTCCACCCGCAAAAAGTATGGCCTCAAGAGAGGGAATGTATTTTGAAAGATCCATTATTTTTCCTTTCCGACCATTTTTAAATCGTCGTTTCGGTCGATGGCTATTCTGCCTCCGCGGATAAGCTCGAGAATGGCGAGGAAGGTGGCCACCGCCTCGGATTTGGACTTAACGCTGCTGAACATGCTTTTGTATTTGACCTTGACCCCGTTGAAAAGGCGGCGGATGACATAAACAATCTTAGCCGAAACGGGTATGACAGGTTTTTTGACCAGCGGCTCGAAGGCGGTTGCGGGAGGGGGAAGCCGCCGCTGTCCTCTGCCCACCGCCGCAAGATACCAGTGGGAAAGCACCTGACGGTCGTGGGTGAGAAGGTAGGTCTGATCCACCGAGGGCATTGTGGGCTGTCGGATGAATTTTCCGAAGCCGTCGGCAATTTTGGAAAGCTCGGCAGACAGGAGCTTTACAGTGCGGTATTCGATAAGCTCGCCCGACAGCTTGTCCTTAAGATCCTCCGAGTCCTCGTCCTTGGGAAGCAGGGAGACCGATTTGATGTAGACAAGGCGGGAGGCCATTTCAAGAAAGTCGCTGGAAATGTCCATAGACTGTTCCTTCATTTGTTTTATGCAGTCGAGATATTGCTTTACAAGCTCGCAGATGTTGATGTCGTATATGTTGAGCTTGTTTTTGGCAATGAGATGAAGGAGCAGGTCGAGAGGGCCTTCAAAGGCATCCAGCTTGTAAGAAAGCTTGTCCATTTTAACCTCCGAAGGGCAGCGCCGCAACGGCCGAAAGGCCTTTGAAAATAACCGTTGAAAGGTATGAAAGGGGATAATCGAGCAGCCCGAAAACCACAACGGCGATGAGAAGGAAGGAAATGTATCGCTCGTAGGCCATGAGCTTGTAATAAATACGGTCGGGCAAAAGGGCGGTCAGCAGGCGGGAGCCGTCAAGCGGGGGGATGGGAATGAGATTGAAAACCGCCAGCGAGATGTTGATACGGGCGAGGAAAAAGAAAACCTGCCGAAGCACCGTAAAAAGAGCCGCGACCGATGACGCCGCCGCAAGAGAATACTGAATAAAGGTGGTGAGGTATAAAAGAAAAATCGAAACAAAAGCGGCCAGTATGTTTGACACCGGCCCCGCAAGCGCGGTAAGAGCCATTCCGCCCTTTGGATTTTTAAAATTGCGGGAATTTACCGGCACGGGACTTGCCCAGCCGAATCCTACCGCCATAATGAGAGCGGCGCCTATCCAGTCGATGTGGCGGAAGGGGTTTAGGGAAAGACGGCCCATGTTTTTTGCGGTGGGATCGCCCAGCTTATAGGCGGCAAAGGCGTGGGCACATTCGTGCAGAGGGGTGACAAGAAAAATGACCAGCGTCGCCGAAAGCACATAGGCAAGGGCGCTTAAAAAGTCGAAGGTGCCTGTTCTTAAAAAATTTGATATGATAGAAATAAGTCCCATAGCTTTTTCCTTTTTTAAAAATATGTTGCCCGCCGAAAAGGGCGGAAATAATCAGAAGGGTGAAACCGCCGACCCTGCGGAGAGGGAGAATTTTGCCGAAGGGCGCGGCGGATCGGTTTTGCAATTTAAAAATGCAAGGGTAAAATCCACCGCATTACAGAGTTTATTATACTAAATATTGCCCTAAAATACAAGGGGAATCGGTAAAAGTTAAAAAATTGTTCAGGGTGGCGGCGGGGAGGGGAAAAAAGATGACTTTAATGACTTTTGATATGTGCATTGACGGTAGCTTTTTTGTTGCAGGAAACCTTACTACCCCTCAGCCTCGGCGATGCCGAGCCGGCTCCCGTGCCTTGGGGCGCCACGGCATAGTTTAGATTTTAGACTTGTTCGTTGAAAAAGGTGCGCTGCGGCCGAGCGGAGCATCTTGGCGTTGTGCATTGAAAAAGAGACGCTGTGCGGTGGGGTTGGGGCGGTCGGGAAGCTGCGTTGGATGAATGAAAACATTTTGTTAATCCCCTTGACATTTTTTTGTGTATTTGTTATATTTAAGGTAGATAAAAATTTCTTTACGGAGGTATTGTTATGATAGAAAAAAGACTGTTTTGGGGAATCGCCGTTGCCACCGCCATTATTGCCATCGCCGGTACGGTTGCATACTTCGTGACCAAGTTCTGCCGCGACCGCCGAGAAGACGATTTTGACGATTTCTTTGATTGTGATTGCTGTGACGACGACTGCTGCTATTGCGACCACGACGACATCGAGCAGGCCGAAGAGGTTGCCGAGGAAGCGGAAGAGGAAGCAGAGCAGGAATAATCACGGAGTTTTCTTGAAAATAAAGACCTGCGGGATTCGGACGGATGTCTTTTCCCGCAGGTCTTTTTTTGTCGTGAATTTTTACAGGCCTTTACCGAGCCGCCCGCGCTGCTGCATTGTCGCATGTCGGGTTTCGGATCGGCTCATTAAGATTTAAAAATCTTCGCCGAGGGTTTTTATAAGCTCGATAAACTGCCTTGCCGCACGGGCCGATCGCCCGCCCTTTTTCAGGGCATATTGCTCGGCTCTTGAAAGAAGGGTGTCGGTGACGGGGATATCCTGCGTTTTTGCAAGGGAGCAAACAATGTCGAGGTAGAGCGGCTTTGAGGGCTTTTCAAAAAGAATGCTCAGTGAAAAGCGCTGGGAAAGAGACATAAGCTCGGCCGCGGTATCAGCGGCGTGTATGTCGTCGCCCGCCCGGTCGGAAAAGCTCTCTTTTATGAGGTGGCGGCGGTTGCTGGTGGCATATATGACGGCGTTTTTCGCCTTTGCCGAGGCCGATCCTTCGAGAGCGGCTTTAAGAGCGCCGAAGCTGTCGTCGTTTTTGTTGAAGGAAAGGTCGTCGATAAAAATTATGAAGTTAAGGGGATTTTTCGACAGAATTTCCATAAGCCTCGGCAAAAGCTCAAGCTGATGCTTTTTAAGCTCCACAAGGCGCACGCCCTCGCCGAAAGCTGCGTTTGCCACCGCCTTTACGGTGGAGGATTTGCCTGTTCCCGCGTCGCCGCAAAGCAGGAGATTTCCCGCGGGAAGTCCTTTTGTCAGGGCGGCGGTGTTTTTTTTGACCAGTTCCCTTTGCCGCTCGTAGCCGAAAAGGTCGGTTAGAGAAATGTCGTCGGCAAAATCGTAGGGTATAAGGCTTCGGCCGTCGAAATAAAAGGCGCCGTGTTTGGCAAAAATGCCGTAACCGAGGCGGTTGGCTTTTTCTGCCCGCTCGGCATAGAGCGCGGAAAAATCGCAGAAGGTTGAGGAAAAATCGGGAAGGAAAATGTCGGTCGGCTCTTTAAGAGCGGCTTTAAGGGAGGCTTTAAGGCATGCCGAATCAAGGGAGGAAAGCTCGGAAAAAAGAGCAAGCTCGGCCGCCGCGCTCTTTTTTATAAAATCGGGCAGAGGCTCCTTTTTTGCACAAAGCTTAATGTATATGTTTTCGCTTTCTAAAAGGGCGTCTTTGATGAAATTGCCGAGATCTCCGCCCCCGTCATAAAGAGAGGAGACAAAATCGGCGTAGGCGCCGAGCACTTCGGAATCTTCACCCGGCGTTAAAAGCGCGTTAAAGAGAGATGAAAGCTTTGAAATTATGGGGGAATTTTTTACCGAGCGGAATATTGTTACAGTGCAGAGCCGATTAAAAAGCTCACCGTAGTCGGGCTTCAATTTATTCACCGTCCTTTTAATGTTGCGTTTTTGCGGGGGTTGCAATTGTTTCACGTGAAACATTTTTGTGGGGGTTAGTTCTTTGACAGAAGTTTTTTCATTACAATAAACCTTACTACCCCTCAGTCAAAACTTGCGTTTTGCCGGCTCCCGTGCCTTGGGGCGCCACGGCTTTGTTTATACTTTTAGGCTTGTGTGTTGGCAGGGGTGCCGCGGCTTAATCTGCTCATTTAAGCACGGCGCCCTCGTCGGCCGAGCTTACGGCGGCGGCGTAGCGCTTGAGATAGCCTGTAAGATGAGGCTTTTCGAGAATTTTATCGGTTTCTTTGCGCCGCTCTATTTCCTCTTTTTTTACCTCGAGGGTTATGGTGCCGGCGGGAATGTCGATGTTTATTATATCTCCCTCGTGAACATAGGCGATAAGGCCGCCCTTTGCCGCTTCGGGGGAAATGTGGCCGATGCTTGCCCCTCGGGTGGCACCGGAAAACCTTCCGTCGGTTATGAGAGCCACCGTTTTGTCAAGCCCCATTCCGGCAATTGCCGATGTGGGAGAGAGCATTTCTCTCATGCCGGGGCCGCCCGACGGACCCTCGTAACGGATGACCACCACATCGCCCGGCTCTATTTTTCCGTCGTAAATGACCTTTATGGCCTCCTCCTCGCTGTTAAAGACTCTGGCTTTGCCGCTGTGGCGGAGCATTTCCTTTGCCACGGCCGACCGCTTGACAACGCAGCCGTTTTCGGCGAGATTTCCCTTTAAAACGGCTATGCCGCCGGTTGGGGAAAAGGGGTTTTCTATGGGTCTTATGACTTCATTGTCGAGGTTTTCGGCAGCTTTAAGATTTTCCTTGACGGTTTTCCCGGTAACGGTCAGACAGGCGCCCTTTAAAAGACCGCCCCTTTCAAGCTCCTTGAGCACGGCGGGAATTCCGCCCGCCTCGTCGAGATCCTCCATATAGGTGTGGCCTGCGGGGGCAAGGTGGCAGAGGTTGGGGGTTCTCTCGCTGACGGCATTGGCCTTTTCAAGGTCGAGCTTTATACCGCATTCCCGTGCGATGGCGGGAAGATGGAGCATGGTGTTTGTCGAACAGCCCACGGCCATGTCGGCGCAGAGGGCGTTTTCAAAGGCCTTGTCTGTCATTATGTCCCGAGGCTTTATGTCCTTTTTAACAAGGTCGACGGCCGCCATGCCCGCGTGCTTTGCAAGCTCTAAACGGCGGGAATAAACGGCGGGAATTGTGCCGTTGCCGGGCAGCGCCATACCGATGGCCTCGCACAGGCAGTTCATGGAGTTTGCCGTATACATTCCCGAGCAGGAGCCGCAGGTGGGACAGGCCTTACATTCGTATTCGCAAAGCTTTTGCTCGTCGATCTTTCCCGCCATAAAGGAACCGACCGCTTCAAACATACTTGAAAGGCTGGTTTTCTTTCCGTCTATTTTTCCGGCAAGCATAGGTCCGCCCGACACAAAAACCGTCGGAATATTGAGCCTTGCGGCGGCCATGAGCAGTCCCGGTACATTTTTGTCGCAGTTGGGGATCATAACAAGGCCGTCGAAACCGTGGGCCCGCACCATGGCCTCGGTGGAGTCGGCGATAAGATCGCGGGTAACAAGAGAATATCTCATTCCCCCGTGGCCCATTGCAATTCCGTCGCACACGGCGATGGCCGGAAATACTATGGGGGTGCCGCCGTTTAAGGCCACGCCCATTTTAACGGCTTCGGTTATTTTGTCGAGATTCATGTGGCCGGGGACGATCTCGTTGTAGGAGCTGACCACCCCGATAAGGGGGCGGTCGAGTTCTTCGGCCGTAAGGCCCAAAGCGTGGTAAAGGCTGCGATGGGAGGCGTTTTGGGCGCCCTTTATAATTTCATCTTTAATCATAGCTATTCACCGAAATCCATTTTTTTATTGAAGGTTTAATAACGCCCGACTGCCTGAGAGGGCGGTTGCCGAAGAGAAAAAATCAGTTGTTGATGAGCTTTTCTTCGTCGTTCCAGCTGTAAAGCTTTCTTATCTCCTCGCCTATTCTTTCGGCGGGATGCTCGCTTGCTAACTTTCTCATGGCGCCGAAGTGCACCTGACCGCTTTCCTCCGACATGTCAAGCAAAAAGTCCTTTGCAAAGGAGCCGTCCTGAATGTCGCGAAGCACCTTTTTCATGGCCTTTTTGGTCTCCTCGGTGATGATCTTGGGACCGGTGATATAATCGCCGTATTCGGCGGTGTTGGAGATGGAATATCTCATGCCGGCAAAGCCGCTCTGATAGATAAGGTCGACGATTAGTTTCATTTCGTGAACACATTCAAAATAGGCGTTTCTCGGGTCGTAGCCCGCCTCGGTGAGGGTTTCAAAGCCAGCCTGCATAAGAGCGCAAACGCCGCCGCAGATGACCGCCTGCTCGCCGAAAAGATCGGTCTCGGTCTCGCTGCGGAAGGTGGTCTCAAGCACTCCCGCACGGGCGCCGCCGATGCCCAAAGCGTAGGCAAGGCCGATGTCGAGAGCGTCGCCGGTGGCGTCCTGCTCCACCGCTACGAGGCAGGGTACGCCCTTGCCTGCAAGGTATTCGCTTCGGACGGTGTGGCCGGGGCCTTTGGGGGCAATCATAATTACATTGACATTCTTGGGGGGCTTTATGCAGCCGTAGTGGATGTTGAAGCCGTGGGCGAAAGCGAGGGTCTTGCCCTCGGTCATAAAGGGCTCGATAGACTGCTTATAAAGCTTGGCCTGCTTTTCGTCGTTGATGAGTATCATGACAATGTCGGCGTTTTTGGCTGCGTCGGCCGAGGTCATAACCTTAAGGCCCGCCTTTTCGGCCTTTGCCCAGCTTTTGCTGCCCTCGTAAAGGCCGACGATAACATCTACACCCGAGTCCCTAAGGTTCAGTGCATGGGCGTGTCCCTGGGAGCCGTAGCCGATTATGGCCACCGTTTTACCGTTTAATTTGTTAAGGTCGCAATCCTGCTGATAAAAAATTCTTGCGTCTGACATTTTAAAAATCTCCTTTTATAATTTTTATGTGGATTCAATTGATTTTGCCGTAGGAGGGAAAGGGAGTTTCCCGGGTGCGGGGCTGCCGTGATTTTAACAGGGCGGGGCGGTGCTTATTGCTCAAGCAGGCTTCCCTCTCCCCGTTCGAGAGCCACGATGCCGGTTCGGCACATTTCGATTATGCCCAGAGGCTTCATTATCTCGATAAAAGCGTCCAGCTTTTCGGTGTCGCCGGTCACCTCGATGCACAAAGCGTTGGCCGAATAATCGATTATTTTGGAGCGGAAGATGCTTACTGCGGTCATTATGTCGTTTTTTGTCTTGCGGTCGTTTTTGACCTTGATGAGCATAAGCTCTCTGATCACCGAGCTTTCCTTTGACAGCAGCTTGACCATTTTTACATTGACCAGCTTTTTAAGCTGTTTTATCATCTGCTCCTTTGCGGCGTCGTCGCCGTACATGGTTATGGTTATGCGGGAAAAATCGTCCGATTCGGTTTTTCCCACCGTCAGTGCGTCGATGTTAAATCCGCGGCGGGTAAACATGCTTGTTACCCTGGTCAGCACGCCGAATTTATTGTCGACATAAACGGCAATTATAAACTTTTTCACAGATCGTCCTCCTTTTCTATTATCAGGTCGTCCATGCTGCCGCCTGGCGGAAGCATGGGAAGAACCAGTTCGTCTTTGCTTATGGGGCACTCTATGACTACCGGGCCGCTCTCGGCTTCATAGGCCGATTTAAAGGCCTCCTCAAACTGCTTAGGGGAATCTACCCTGACCCCCTTGGCGCCGAAGGCCTCGGCAAGCTTTACGAAATCGGTGGCGCGGCCGAGGGTGGTGGCAGAAAAGCGGCCGTCGAAAAAGAGGGATTGCCATTGCCTGACCATTCCCAGCACCCCGTTGTTGAAAAGCACGATGACAAGGGGAATGTTATAGGTGACGGCGGTGGCAAGCTCGTTTAAGTTCATTCCGAAGCTTCCGTCGCCGGTTATGAGCACGGTTTTTTTGCCGGTGGCAACCGAGGCCCCCATTGCCGCACCCATTCCGAATCCCATTGTACCGAGGCCGCCGCTTGTTATAAAGCTTCTCGGATGTCGGAATTTGCAATACTGTGCCGCCCACATCTGGTGCTGTCCCACGTCGGTGGCCACCGTGGCATCTCCGCCGGTTATGCCGTTAATACAGTCGAAAACCGCCGAGGGGGAAAGGACTTTTGCGGAGCTTTCAAGGATGCTTTTGTCGGGAATTTTTGCGTCGGTTTTATTGCCGTTTCGGCCGTTTTGTATTCCCGACCGCGTCATTTGCTCGCGGGCTTTAAGCTCCTTTATCTGCTTTATCCACTCCGGATGCACGGCCTTTTTTACCTTTTTGGCAATGCGGGTAAAGCTGTCGGTCAGATCGCCCGTTATGCCTACGCTTGAGGGAATTATCTTGTCTATTTCCGAGCCGTCCACATCTATGTGTATTATGGCGGCGTTTTTGGCATACTTCTTTTTGTCGCCTGTGGCGCGGTCGGAAAACCTTACCCCCACTCCGAAGATGACATCGGCTCTCGACAGGGCGGCCGAGGAGGCATAATGCCCGTGCATGCCCTGAAGCCCCAAAAATCTTTCCTGATCGGAGGCAAGCCCCGTGAGCCCCATAAGCGAGCAGCCCACAACGGCGTCGATTTTTTGGGCGAAGGCGGTCACGGCCTGCTCGAGCCCCGCTCCGACCACCCCTCCGCCGATGTAGATGTAGGGGCGTTTTGCGCCGTTTAAAAGCTCGACGGCGCGGTCTATGTCCTGTTCCGTTGCCTTTTTGTTTTCGAAAAGAGGCAGGGGGGCTTTAGGCTCATATTCGCAAAGGGCGGTCTGCACATCCTTGGGGATGTCCACAAGCACAGGCCCCGGCCGTCCCGAGCGGGCTATGCGAAAGGCCTCTCTTACCTCGTCGGCAAGATCCTCCACGCGGGTGACAAAAAAGTTGTGCTTGGTTATGGGGAGGGTTATGCCGGTTATGTCGATTTCCTGAAAACTGTCCTTTCCGATGAGGGATAAGGGGACGTTGCCGGTTATGGCAACAAGGGGGGAGGAATCGAGCATGGCCGTTGCGATTCCGGTGACAAGATTTGTGGCTCCGGGGCCCGAGGTGGCAATGACCACGCCGGTTTTCCCGGTGGCTCGTGCGTAGCCGTCGGCGGCATGCGCCGCTCCCTGCTCGTGTGCCGTTAAGATATGGTTTATTCGGTCGCGGCAGTTATAAAGCTGGTCGTAAATGTTAATGGCCTGGCCGCCGGGATAGCCGAAAACATCGTGCACGCCCTGCTCGATAAGCACTTCGACCAGTATTCGGGCGCCTGTCATTTTCAAAAAAATCATTCCTTTCCCTGAAGGTCAAAAGGGTTAAAATGTTTCACATGAAACATTTTTGTCGTCGGCCAAGGCTTTATGCGGGTTTCGGGGACTTTTTCTGCACAAAAGCCGCCGTTTTCGGCGCTTTTTGAGTGTGCCCGGGCGCTTCGCCGACCGAAAAAATCGGCTCTTTGGGGCGGCGCTTAAAAAATCCGAGAAAAACAAAAAGCCCCTTTTGCACAGTAACCCTATGCAAAAGAGACGAAATAATTATTCCGCGGTACCACTCTTTTTTGGTCAAAAGACCCTCTCGCCGACATCTGTCAATGTCTCTCTCTGTAACGGGAGAACCCGTCCGCGTTTACTCGGCTGAACGCCTTTCGACCGGAAGCTCCGGGATGACTTATGGTGCAGCTCCCGCTCCGTCTTACAGCAACCGACGGCTCTCTTTGCCGAGAAAAAGCACTTTTATTCCCTTCAACGCTTTTATCTGTTAAAGACATTCTAACACTGCTTTTTTGATTTGTCAACAAAAAATTTTTCAAAAGTCGGTTTCGGCCCGCAAAAAAAGCCCCTTTTAAACGGCTGCCGAAAACGGCTTTTCCTTTTTAAGTGACCCAAAGCCGACAAAAAAACGCAAAATATTGTAGCATGAAACGACATTCATATACCATAAAATGTGTTAATATCCTTTTTGAAAGGATATGGTCGGATGTTTTTTAAACGGGAAATAAGGTGCAAAAACATTGTCAACATAAGGGTGGACAGGCTTTTTCCCTCCTCGTTTTCGCCGAGAAGGGATTTTGAAGGAGAGGAAGCCCTCTGCGAAAGCATCAGGGAAAACGGCGTTACCGAACCGCTGACCGTAAAGCTGCTTGAAAAGGGAAAGTATTCGGTCATATCGGGCGAGCGGCGGCTTCGCGCGGCAAAGGCGGCGGGACTTACCCGGGTGCCCTGTGTTGTTGTGCGCCAAAGTGACGAAAAGGCGGCGGTAACAAGGCTTCTGCACGACATTTCCCACAAATCCCTTAACATATTCGAGGAGGCCGACGGCATTTACACCCTCATAAGCCGATACGGCATTCCGCGGGACGAGGCGGCGGCACGGCTCGGCCTTTCGGAAAACGAGCTTGTGGGCAAGCTGAGGCTGCTCGGCTTTACCCACTGGCAGAGGGAAAAGATACTGGCTCTCGGTCTTTCCGAGCGGAGGGTAAAATCGCTTTTGAAAATATCCGATGAAGAGCGGCGGGATCGAGAGCTTTTTGACGCCTTTGACACGCTTTCCGAGCAGGACGGCTTTTCGGGAGCCGAGCGGTTTTTAAAGCCGCAAAAAACACCTCTGAAAAGGCAGTCGGTGGGTGACGGAAGAATTATTTCAAATACCATATCAAACGCCGTCGAGTCCATAAGAAAGGCGGGTATAACCGCCCTTTCCGAGCGCACCGAAAGCGAGGGCTTTGTGGAATACCGCATAACTCTTCCCAAAAACAAAAAGCCCGATTAAAAGCAGGGACTTTTAGCCATGGCTTTTATCGGGAAAAAACGGCCGAGCGGCCGGACAGATTGACGATTTGATTTTCATTTAATTTTAAAACGAGCGTGAAGAGGTAAGAAATAATAGGTAATGAGGAAAAAATCCCGCCCACAAAAGTGAACGGGATTTTTTGGTGGACATTAACGGACTCGAACCGCTGACCCTTCGCACGTCAAGCGAATGCTCTACCAGCTGAGCTAAATGTCCTTGCGTGTTTGTGATTATACAACAAACAAAAATAAAAAGCAAGTGTTTTTTTCATATTTTTAAAACTTTTTTGCGGCGGCTTTATTTCGGGGCGGATAGCAGCTGCTTTTCCGCCCCGTTGTAAGACCGTGTACCGTGACGGCTTATGCGGCGGGGAAGGCGGTTATTTTTTTGACCGAAAACTGCAGCACAAGCATTGCGTCAACGGCCGTTACACTGCCGCTTTTGTCCACATCGGCCGGTATCTGCTCCTCGGCCGAAAGGACACGGCTCTTTACCACCGAGCGGAGTATGATAAGCGCGTCGACGGAGGTTATGTGTCCGTCGCCGTTAACATCGCCGTACAGAATGTTTTCTTCGATTTCTATGTCGGCGCTGTTTGTATATTCAATGCCGTTTACGGTTATTTTTGCGGTTATTGTTGACGCTCCCGCCGATTTGGCAATCAGCTTATTGTTTGAAATTTCGGCGACCGATGGATTGCTGCTTACAAAGGTTATTTCGGCGGTGGCGGGATCGGAAAGGGCCGAAAGGTCTGCGCTTTCGCCGATTTTAAGGGTTGCCGCAAGATTTTTAATTGTAACCGACGGCCGCTTGACCGTCACGCCGAAGGTGCCGGTAAAGGTTTTGTAGGTTATGCTTACATCCCGCTGTCCCTCGGCCGAAAAGTCGTAATTTACCGTGCAGTCGTCTATGCTCAGCGGCTCGGTGGAATCGTCGGAATATCTGACAAAAAGCTCCATTCCGGCGGGGTCAAAGCTGTCGCCGATATAGTATTCGGTTTTTTGCTGCAGGGTTTTAAACCACACATCCTTGAAGGTTTTTTCGGGGGGCTGTTGATCCTCGGGAATTTCTGCCGTGAGCAGGTTGTTCTTTTTGGTATCGGTGTCGAAATTGGGGCTGACGGCGGGATTTATAACAAAGCGGTTTCCCTCGATTTTAAAGCCGTATATGGCCGCCAGCTCGTCTCCCGAGGCGTAAGAGGAAAGGTCTGGAGAGTATACCTCCTTTGTTTCCCCCGTCGCGGGATCGTAGCGCATAATTTTCTTTGAAAGGTTATAATAAAGATAGTTTCCCTCGGCCGCAAGGCGGGCATGGCTGCCGCTGTAATATGCGCCGCTTTTGTCGCACACCCATCTGTCACTGACATCGCAAAGCTCGGTTATACCCTCGCTTTCGGAATAGCGGCAGAGCTTTTGGGTGGAGCCGTTTATGAAATAAATTTTTCCGTTTAAAAGCTCAAAGGAGCTGTTAACATTGTTCCAAAAGGCGTTGTCATATCTCGTGTCCACAGGGTCGGTGTTGTAATCGTCGGCGTCGTGGAGGCTGTCTCCCGGGGCCTTGAACTTCTGAGTTGAGCAAAGAAAGCTGATATGCCTTACCCGCCCGTCAATGTCGGGAAGGGGGTCGTCCCAGGTTATGTCCACGTTGTATTTAACTCCGTTGAGGGTAACGAGATTCCAGGCGTGCCCCATCTGCGACGAATGGGAAAGGCGGCTGCTTATACCCACCTTTAAAAGCAGGTAGCAATATGCCTGAGTATAGCCTTCGCAAACGGTTTTTTTGTCTAAAAGCACACCGCAGATGTTGTGTTCGTCGTCGGCGCCGGTGTTGACATATTCGGCCGATTTGGCAATCCTGTCGTGGATAAGCAGAGCCTTTTCAAGGTCGGTAAGATTGCTGTCCTTAATTCCCTCGAGAAGCTGCTCTGCCGCCGCTTCGCATCGGGCAATCTGGCTGTCGTAAAGCTCCTTTGTGCGGTTGTAAACGGGATTTATTTTTGTTATGACCAGGTCTCTGTTGCGGTAGGAGCAGGTTATTCTGTTGACCTGAAAAATGTCGGGGCGATCGGGGCGCTTGAAATAGATGTTGCCGATCATGTTAAGCCGCTCCTGTGAATAGACAATGCCGTATTTTGTTATGTCGATCTGGCTGTCGAAGTTTTTTGCGGCGGTAAAAAGCTCATCTTTAAGGGTCGAGAGCTGAGCCTGTGATATGCCCAGCACATCGGTATATCCGTCGTCGTATGGCAGGCTGTAAAAAAGCTCGGCCTCGGCCGCGGCAGACGATTCCGATTCGCTGTTCGCAAAGGCGGTGACACTCGGCGAAAGCACCGAGCAAAGGGTCAGCACCACCGCCACCGAAAGGCTCAATAATTTCTTTTTGATAAAAATCTCCCCCTCCTGCGAGGCCTGAAAAGCATAAAGCGCAAGGCGTCGCACGCATTGGGTCGGCCGCAGTCCCAAACGGTGCGGGTGCTGACTGCCGCCGACTGATTATACATATTAATTATAAGTACCTGCTTCAAATCTGTCAATTGTTATTTTTTTGCCCGCCGCAAAAGCTTTTTTGTTGACTTTGGGAGGGTTTTGGAGTATTATAATAAATACCCCGTAAAAGGGCAGTCGACCGCCTATCCCGCCCTGACGGGAGCGAAAAACCGCCCGACTGCGGAAAACCGAAAAAAAGAGGTGAGCATTGTTTTGGAAAGCCCCGAAACGACCGTCCCGCGAAGTACCGCGAAAGAAATTAAAACACAGCAACAAAACAAGCGCTCGTCTTTAAAAGCCCGTCGGCCGCAATCCTTTTGCGGATAACGGGAAACTTGCGATTTTTTAAGACAGCTTTTGTTTTGGTGCTTTGAACTTGAAAAGAGGTATCAAATATGGAAGCTGTTTTTTTTGACCAGTTAAATGAGCTTTTAAATGACAATAAGCTGCGGGAGCTTCGTTCCACCCTTATTGAGATGAACAGCGCCGATGTGGCGGAATTTATGACCGACCTTTCCGAGGACAAGCTTATTCTCGTTTTCAGAATTTTGCCCAAGGATCTTGCAGCCGATGTCTTTTCCTATCTCGAAACCGAGACGCAAACCTCCATCGTTTCGTCCATAAACGATGTTGAGCTTGGATTTCTCGTTGAAGAGCTGTATGTCGACGACGCCGTCGACTTTCTTGAAGAGGTGCCTGCAAGCGTTGTAAAGCGTGTGCTTCAAAGCGCCAGCCCCGAACGGCGCAACATCATAAACCGATTTTTGAAATATCCCGAAAACTCGGCCGGCAGCGTTATGACCATCGAAATGGTGGAATTCCACAGCCGCATTAATGTTAAGGAAGCGCTGAAAATCATCCGCGAGACCGGCGTTGACAAGGAAACGATATACACCTGCTATGTTATCGACGATTTCCGCCATCTTGTGGGGGTCATACCCCTCCGCCGTCTGCTTCTTGCCGACGAGCAGACAAAGATTTCCGATATAATCACCGACACAGAGCACATCATATCGGTGGGCACCCTGGACGACCAGGAGGTTGTGGCCGATATTGCGCGAAAATACGACCTGCTGTCGGTTCCGGTGGTCGACAACGAAAACCGCCTTGTGGGCATTGTTACCATCGACGACATCGTCGACATAATCGAGGACGAGGCCACCGAGGACTTTGAAAAGATGGCTCTTCTTTCTCCGTCGGACGAGGAATACCTGAAAACCGGCGTTTTCACCCTGGCAAAGCGGCGTATACTTTGGCTGATGATACTTATGGTGTCGGCCACATTTACCGGCAAAATAATCGAAAACTACGAAAACATGCTGGCCGCATTTACGATGCTTACCGCCTGCATACCCATGCTTATGGATACCGGCGGAAATGCCGGAAATCAGACCTCCACCCTTATAATCCGCGGACTTGCACTTGGAGAAATTCAGATCAAGGATTATTTTTCGGTGCTGTTTAAGGAGGTCAGGGTGGCGCTCATTTGCGGCGTGGCCTTGGCGGCGGTAAACTTCGGCCGAATGATTCTTTTAAACGGAGCGGCGTCTGAGAATTTCAAGATGTATCTTGTGGTTTGCGGAGCGATGCTTTGCTCGGTTGTGGCCGCAAAATGCATCGGATGCTCGCTTCCCATGCTTGCAAAGCTTGTGCATCTCGACCCCGCTTTAATGGCGGGACCCATGATAACCACCATTGTCGATGCGCTGACACTTATAATTTATTTTTCTCTTGCAACAACCTTTTTGCACATAGCATAAGGGCGCGGGGCGTCTTGGAAAACACCGCAGCGGAAAGCTTTTGCCCCGCCAAGTCCCCGCAGAAATATGACGATTAAACGTAGCCGCCGCGCAGGCCTTTTGCCTGCGCGGCGGTTTTTGCGTTCGTAGGACAACCACTGGCTCTGCCAGTGGAAAAAAAGCTTTAGCTATGGACAGAATAAAAACTCCTTGATATATT
>CAKSPR010000002.1 GCA_934486455.1 uncultured Eubacteriales bacterium | reverse complement strand
GGTATAGCTTGCCGAAGTTCCGTGAAGCTCGATAACAGTACGGCTACCCGCCGCCTTGTGAAGTCCGTCGATATTTTGTGTAATGACGGTGACAGATTTACCTTCCCTTTCGAGCCTTGCAAGAGCCTTGTGGGCGGCGCCCGGCAGAGCATCGGCAAGGAAAAACTCCCGATAAAACCGATAAAAAAGCTCGGTATCGTCAAAAAAGCAGTCGCTGCTCAGTATCTGCTCGGGAGGGCGGCCGAAATTTTTAGCTGTAAAATATATGCCGTCCTTGCTTCTGTAATCCTTAAGCCCGCTTTCGGTGGACACTCCCGCCCCGCCGAAAAAGGCAATATTATCCGCAGCTTTTAAATACTCCGAGAATGTTTTAACGCTTTGTTCCATATAAAAGCTCTCCTTGCGAAGTCGCGGTATTTGCGGCTCGTTCAGGCGTCGGTCGGCCGACATTACGGCCGTTAAGCCTGCGTTTTCAGCCTCGTTTGAAGCATTTCCTTTTATAATCCGTTATAATCTCAGCAGGGAAATTTTTCTCTCCAGAGAAAGGGGAAGGCAAAGGTCAGCACGATTTTTCCCTCCACATTTTCAACCGAAAAGCTTAGGCTTCTCGCAACAAGGTCGCAAAAGGGCGATTTCGCCGCGGGAGCATCGAGGGCGGGCAGCATCAGCTTACATATGAAGGTATCGTCGTCTTCCACCTTAAAGGCAACCCACTCGGCACGGTTATAATCGGCAATGGTGTCGATTGCCTCGCAATATTCGGCAAAAATATCGAGCCTTTCCCTGTCGATTTCAAAACGGCTTTTATGCTTTTTTGAAAACTCGTCTATTACCTTTTTTGCCGTGTCAAAGCATTTCATGCGACCTGTCACCTTCCCTCCGGTTTACTGTTCCTTATTAGAGTTATTTTATCACAGATGCTTTGGGAATTCAATAATCTTCTCACCCCTAAATATGTTTTTTCCGAAAAAATATTTTCAGCCCGCACAGTTAAGGCGTCGCCGAGCAATCTTTCGGATGCACATTTAAGCGATGACGAATTGACACCCCAAAAAAAGGTCATAACGGCTTATCGCGAAAAACGGATGTGCAAAACGCCGTTGATTTTTTGCTCGGAAAAGCACCGTATGACAACAGCCAAGCTCGGTTTTGAGCTTGGCTGTGTTTCTTCATTTATTATCTGTTTATCGGCAGCTGCTTGATTTTCCCCACCGAATACATCAGAATCAGCATGGCGTCGAGAGAGGTTATTTTTCCGTCCTTATCGACGTCGCACAAAAATCTTCCGTCACCCTCAAGCTTGGATTTTTTAACGACGGTACAAAGGGCGGCCAAAGCGTCGCTCGAGTTCACCTCGGAATCAAGATTTACATCGCCGTATTTTCCCGTCATGGGAAGAATTTCGCCTGCTTTGAGTGTCCTTTTGCAGTCGCTGCAGATAACATCTCCGGAATATCCGTCGGATATACGGGTAGGCTCGACGGCACCTATAAGACGGGGGCTCTTGTGTTTTTCCCCGTTTACTGCTCCGTAGCTTTGCCCGCACACCTCGCAAAGGGCAGGTGTTATGCAGGTAGCCTCGCCGCCCGTATGAAGGCCGAGTTCAAACCTTTCGTCACACCCGTTGACGGTGCAGCCCTTCCAGTGGCTTTGCCCGTCAAAGGACCATTCGGCTTTGGGTGAATGGGTCTGATCAAGGCCGTCAACCGAAAAGGTCAGCGTACCGTCGGTTATTTCGTCGACGCTTATGAAAATTCCGTCGGCAATCTCATAGCCCTCATTAAGTCCGAGAGCCGCGTCGGATTTTGTCGCATAGCTTCCGCAGGGAATTTCATAATCCCACCGCCCGGACGAGCCGTTCGTATTGCTCGGGAATTTGTTGTCGCTGTTTGAAATATAAAGAACAAGTCCCGACTTTAAATTTACCCCCTTCAAAAGCGCACCGTCATAGCGGTAAAGCTCCTTTTGCTGATTGTCGTATTTATCTCCCTTTTCGGTGAAATTACGATACTCGGCATAGAGGGTTCTGCTGCCATTTTGAATACTCATTTTAAAGCACACCGTACCGCTTTTCGCCCCTGCGGTATTAAGAGTATAGCTGCCGTTTGAGGTTATTGTTTCCATACCGCCGTCAAGAAAGCCGAGCGCCTCCTTTTCCTTTGGAGAGATCGACTGCGGTATGGGCGACAGGTGCTTTGCCATGGCCGACATATAATAGATAGGCGAGCTTTGGGAGGAGTTGTAGAGATCGCGAAGCCCGAGAATGTGACCGGTCTCGTGAACAGCCGCGCCAATGGAAAATATGGGCTTTGAGTCGGAGGCCTTATAAAAGAATTCGTAGTTTGGTGTAAGCTGAACATAATTTCCGCTTTTTACAGTACCCGAATCGGTCGAAAAGCTTACCATGTCGGTATAATCCCGATAGTTCCACAGCGGCGACGACCAGCTCACCGAAATATTCTGCTCGGTAGGCTTTAAAAGAAGGGTTAAGCTGTCGGCAAAACCGTCGCCGTTTTTGTCGAGATTTGAAAAATCATAGGTCCTTCCCGAAATGTCGGTCGGAAGGCTACCCTCCCCCAGTGCTCGGTTTACGGCGCCCGCCCAATCCTCTTTAAGCTCATACATTCTCTGCGACTGTTCATATGCACCGTCATAACCCTCGGGATTTTGCTCGCTTTTTTCGGCATAATATCCCCGATTTTTCGAAAGCTTCACCGAACCGCCCTTTTCGGTCAGAAAAACCGAATTTATGTCAAGCCTTCCGCCCGAAACGGTTTTGTAATAGTCACAAACACTGTATTCGGCCGAATTGTAGGAGTTATCCATAATCGTCATGACATCGGCCGAGCCGTAAACGTCATGTATATATTCCTCCTCGTCGGCAAATCTAACGGGAACAATAAGGTTTGTAAAATTGCCCGAAAGCTCGTTTTGCTCATCCTCAAGCTTTGTGAACGCCTTTATCCGCCCGACACAGTTTTGCAGCTTTGAAAAGCCTTCCCCCGCATATGAAAGGGTCATAAGATCCTTATATGCCGTGACCACCTTGGCATTGCCGCGGGCGTTTTCAACGCGTATTATAACCGAAAACCAGCTTCCCTTTTCAAGGGGCACGCCGTTTTCAAGCTCAAGGGTAACATACCCTCCGTGGTCAAAGGTCTTGCTGACCGACGCAGCAAGCCTCCCTCCGGAGGTGGGTACGCTGCCGTTTTCCGAAAAGGGACTGTCAAGCCCTGTATAAATTTCGGCCTTCACCGTTATATCTTCTCCCATGACGGCGGCATTGACCGCCCTCAGCACCTCGGTTTTGCCGTTTTCTCCGCCTTTTTTTGCTTTAAAAACATTGGCAACCGTCTTGTCGTTTCGAAGGGAAAAGTCGTCTAAATTACCGTCATAATAATAGTTCTAATCATATTTATCGACAGGCGCATAGGTAAAAGCGTAAACACTCGAGCTTGTGTTTTCATAGGAAAGATAAAAATATTCAAGGGAGCGATAGCTGTTTTTCACAAGCCAGCCGCCCTTTCTCCCCGCCGCCGAGGGGGAAAATCTGTCGGCCTCGATCGTGTCGTCCCAGCCGATAACGGTGCAGGCATGGGGGAAGCTGTCCGAGCCCTTCTCGGTTTTCGGATTATAGTATTCCGTCTCTCTGACATTGTTATACTGAAAGGTTACGGCGCCGTATTTTGCCACGGCCTCCTTTATGTCGGAAATATATTCGTCAAGATTATCCTTTTCGGGGATATAAAACCCGTTTTCAAAGCGAAATGAAGGATTTTCGAAGGGATCTGCCGCCGCCGAAGTGCTTTCGGTGGGCCCCCACCACATGGAAAAAAGCTTGACCGCCTTTAAGGGATTCCCCGTCGCCTTCATGTAATCGGCACTTTGCCAGTCTCCCCCCGTGTTTTCGAGAGGGTCGGAGGTTCTTTTAAAAACCCGATATGCCGTAGCGACAGGATTCAGATAAAGCTCGTTCGGAGATTTATCGGTCAGCCCGCTCTTTAAAATGCTTGCCTCGGAGGCCGACGACGACGAATATGACCAGCAAAGATTGCTGTCTCCCTGATCCCTGACGGGGGTTATGATTCCGTCGCTTCGTCCGTCGTATTTTTCAAGCTTTGAAATTTCCTCCGAAGACAGGTTTACCGGCTCGGCCGAAGAAAAAACATCGGCCGAAACCAGGCAGGATAAAGCCACCGAAAGAGACAGGAAAACGCACAACAGCTTTTTTGTCATATCCGTCACCTCTTTAATTATTTTGCGCGCACAAGCCGACAAGAGACAAGCACCTCCGAGCCGGCACGAACGGGTATCCCCGTTTACATGTTTCGTTTATTATTTTAACATACATTTTGGCAAAAAACAACCGCCCCGAGCAATGCCGTTTTGTAAAAACAGCGTTCCCCGGGGCGGACGGTTTATTTGTTTTTGAAAAAAGCCACGGCCACCGCACCCGGCCCGGCGTGGGTTCCGACCACACTGCCGATTTGGGAATATCTCACACGGTCAAGTCTTTCCTGCCAAAGCCATTTACTGTCCTCGATATATTTAAGCAGCAAAGCATCGGAAATGCCGGTATATCCGAGCATAACCGGCCTTGAAAAATCAATACCGCCGGATTTTTCAATTTCCCTGACAAGAAGGTTGTTTCCCTGTTTTGAGCCCCTCGCCTTGCCAAGCACACCTATAACCCCGTCGTTAAGGCATATAACCGGCTTTATGTTTAAAACCGTGCCCGCCACGGCGGCGGTTTTGGAAATGCGTCCGCCCTTTTTAAGATATTCAAGGGTGTCCACAAGGGCGACCACAGTGATTTTTTCCTTTTCCCTGTCAAGCCGATCTGCAATTTCCTTTGCCGAAAGGCCTTTTTGCGAAAGGGAAAGAGCAAGCTCGACAATAATTCCCTGCCCCACCGTTGTCGTTCCGCTGTCCACAACAAAAATTCCGGGAAAATCCTCTGCTGCGATACAGGCACTTTGATATGTTCCCGAAAGCTTCGAGGAAATGGTTATGACAACGGCCTGTTCACCGTTTTTTAAGGTGCGAAAAAGCTTTTTAAACGCCTCGGGAGAGGGCTGGCTTGTTGTGGGAAGCTCGTCGCTTTCAATAAGCATTTCGTAAAATGTCTTGCGGTCGATGTCCACCCCGTCGACATATTCCCTATCCGAAAACCGCACGGTCAACGGCACCGTTTCCACCAAATTTTGAACCTCTTCCGCCATATCTGCCGACGAATCGACAATTATTTTTACACTCATTTTTTACATCCTTTCATCGGCCGCCGCTTTTTCAAGCTTGTCGCTGACCTTTTTCAGAAAACGGTAAAATACCTCCCGTTCTCCCTCGCTTAAATCCCCGCCGACATTTTCCACAACCGAATCGATTTTAAGGGCTATTTTGCCGGCAGCCTCCCGCCCCTTTTCGGTCAGTTCCATGGGGGAATTATACCGCTTTTTGCCCTGCTCGCGGCAGCAAACAAACCCGTTTTTTTCAAGAAATCCGAGGCTTCTCGAAACAGTGGCCTTGTCCTCCTCGCATTTTTCGCAAAGCTCGGAGGCCGTCAGCTCCCCGAAAAGAAACAAAAAATAGAGGCAGGAAATATGCGGACTTTTAAGCCCGTATTCTCTCATTTCACGGTTCTTTATTCTTTTTATGTTGCGGTTTATCTTGGTCATAAGCACCGTAAAGGTTTCAAATTTTCCTTGCGTTTTTAGCCCTCCAAACTTGTTGAAGTTTCAACAAGTTTGGATTTTAACACATTTTCGTCAAAAAGTCAAGACAAATTTCTGCCGACCGCAAGGGCCGGAAAAGATAAAAGATGTGAAAAAGCCCGTAAATGCGCAGATTTTTATTTTTCGTATGCGTTTTGTATGCACTTTCGTGTGAACTTTTTATACTTTAATAAAATCACCCTTAAAAATTGCACATTAGCGTTGTCGGCGTATTTTTTTCTACAATAAAGGTTGACGATTTTTGTTTTCGTGACTTTAGGGTAGAATATTAGAAAAATACTCGGAGGTAAACCAAAATGAAAGGACGAATTATTACAGCAAAAACGATTGCCGAGTTCAAGGAACATCTGATTTTAGAGGAAAGGAGCGAAATAACGATTGAAAAATATATCCGCGATGTAAAAGCATTTGCGGTGTATGCGCAAAATACTGCCGTCACAAAAGGAACCGTTATTGCATACAAAAAGCATTTACAAGATAATTATGCCGTGCGGAGCGTTAATTCTATGCTTGCAAGTATCAACAGTCTATTTGCCTTTTTAGGTTGGCACGATTTAAAGGTAAAATCCCTAAAACTTCAACAGCAAGTATTCTGTGCCGAAGAAAAAGAACTGACAAAAGCGGAATACGCACGGCTTTGCAGAACAGCAGAGCATAAACACAACGAAAGGCTTAATCTTATTTTGCAAACAATTTGTGGTACAGGAATCCGTGTCAGCGAACTTCAGTATATAACGGTTGAGGCGGTAAAGAACGGCAAGGCGGTTGTAAACTGCAAAGCAAAAACACGGTCGGTGTTTATTGTGAAAGAATTAAAACAAAAATTGCTCCGCTATGCAGCAGAGCAAAATATTAAAAGCGGTATGATTTTTGTTACACGAACAGGCAAGCCGATAAGCCGCACCAACATCTGGCGGGAAATGAAAGCCTTGTGTGAAGAAGCAAATGTCAACCCCAAAAAGGTATTTCCGCATAATCTGCGACATCTATTTGCAAGGGTGTTTTACGGAATTGAAAAAGATATCGCCAAGCTTGCGGATATTCTCGGTCATTCAAGCATAAATACCACAAGAATTTATATCATCTCAACAGGGACTGAACACCAAAAGCAGTTGGAAAATATGCGGTTGATACTATGAAAAAAGCCATCGAAATCGGCGGCAGAAACATAATCATTATTATGTTTCATTTAATCCCCTTAATAATACCAAAAAACCAATTTTATGCACTTTATTATAGCATGGTGTGATCCATTTGTAAAGTAATTCAATTAAAAAAGTATGAATAAATTTAGAATTGTCAAAAATCGAACATGGCAATAAAGCCTTTTCTTATCATCTTTTTTAACGATTTTAAAAAGGCTTGCCTTGCTATACTCTTTTTTGATCTGTCCTCTTTGTGGCAGGCTATTTTATTGTTATATGTACAACATAATAATGATTATGTCGTAAAAGGAGGATGTATTATGGCTCTTGCAAAAATCATCAAATATGAAGGAGACAATTCTGTATTTGTGTGGAAATCACCAATCGAGGATTTTAACACATTGTCGCAGTTAATTGTCCATGAAAACCAGGAAGCAATATTCTTTATGAACGGTCAGGCACTCGATCTGTTTGGGCCGGGACGCTACACGCTTGAAACACAAAATATTCCGCTTATAGGTAAAGCTCTTAACCGTTCAACGGGCGATAAAACGCCCTTTCACTGCGAGGTTTATTTCATAAATAAAACCGAGCAAATGTCAATTAAATGGGGCACCGACTCAAAAGTGCAGTTTTTAGAGCCAACCTACGGTTTCCCTATTTCGATAGGCGCAAGCGGAGAAATGAGCCTTAGAGCTGAGGACAGCCGAAAACTCCTTTTAAAACTTGTGGGAACCGAAAACTTTTTAGGTCAGCAAAAATTAGTCAGCTTTTTCCGCGCCTTTTTAATGACAAGAGTTAAAACCTACATAGCGCAGGTTATGAAAACCAATGCAATAAATATTTTTGAGATTGACGAAAATCTCACATCATTTTCAGACAGCATTAAAAAGCTGCTGGTTCCCGATTTTGCGGATTACGGCATAAGTCTTGAAAGATTTTTTGTAACTACGGTTGTAAAACCGGACGGCGACAGACAGTACGAAAAATTCAAGGAGCTGCATTTCCGCCAATATGCCGATATTGCCGAGGCAAAACTGAAACAGCAGACCGAAATTATAAGCGCAGAAACTGAGGCGCAGAAAACTATTATAGACTCAAAGGCACAGGCTACAAAACGCGCGCAGGAGGGCTATACCTATGCACAGGAGCGCGGCTTTGATGTTGCCGAACAGGTAGCACAAAACGAAGCGGTCGGGCAGTTCACCAATATGGGAGTGGGACTCGGCACTATGGCAGGCGTAGGCGGAGCGGTAGGTTCGGTTGTCGGAAATGCTGTAAGCGGAGCTATGAACCCCGCGCAGGCAGAACAGCCTGCCGCTCAAACGGACGATATGGCGGCATTTAGGTCAAGGGTTGAAAAATTGACGCTTATGAAGGACTCGGGAATTATCAGCCAAGAAGAATTCGACAACTTAAAATCAAAACTGCTTTCTGAAATAATGTAAGGGGTGACAAACATGAAAAAGGGATTTAAATTTTACGCTCTTTGCTGGGCAATTTTATTTGTGCTGTTCAATGTTATATGCTTTGCAACGCCGAGCGAATTAAAAGGATACTCAAAATTTGCAGGAGCCTTTTTTTGTGGTTACGGTTTTATAACCGCCGCATTTATCGGTCAACTGGTCTGCGCATACATAGCATTCAAGACCGAAAATCTAAAAAAACTTTTTTATAACCTTCCTCTCGTCAGAATAAGCTATACCGGGCTTTGCCTGACGGTTGTTTTCGGGGCGCTTTGCATGGCAGTTCCCGATCTCCCGAACTGGATCGGTATTATTGTCTGCCTGCTCATCCTTTCTTTCAACATTATCGCAATAATAAAAGCAAAGCTCGCGGCCGAGACGGTCGGTGAAATCGACGAAAATGTCAAAGCAAAGACCATGTTTACAACAGAACTTACGCTCCAAGCCCAAAACATTTTAACCGACGCAAAAACCGACACCCAAAAGCAATCGGTCAAAAAGGTTTTTGATGCCATGCGTTACTCCGATCCAGTAAGCGACAACGAGCTTTTTGATGTTGAAACAAACATAAAAATGATGATGAATCGGCTTTCAACCTCCGTAAAAAACAACGATGAAGAAAATGTCGTTTCGCTTTCTAATTCGATAACAGAACTCATAAAGCAACGAAACGCCATATGCAAGGCATATAAGAAATAAAAACAGAAATAGGAGCGCCGACCATGATTTTTAAATGCAAAATGTGCGGAGGCACAATAGAATTTCAAAAAGGAGACACTATAGGAATCTGCGATTCCTGCGGAACCAAACAAACGCTGCCGAGGCTTGACGGCGACAGAAAAGCCAACCTCTACGACAGGGCAAACCATTTTCGCCGAAACAACGACTATGACAAGGCCGCCGGAATATACGAGCAAATTTTAAGCGAGGACAACACCGACGCCGAAGCATACTGGTCGCTGGTGCTTTGCCGCTACGGTATTGAATATGTCGAAGACCCCACGACCCACAAGCGCATTCCCACCGTCAATCGTGCACAATTTACATCAATTTTCGCAGACGAGGATTATAAATCGGCTTTGAAACACGCCGATAATTCCCAAAAAGAAATATATGAACAGGAAGCAAAGGCAATTGACGAAATTCAAAAGGGTATTCTCGCCATTTCCCAAAAGGAGAAGCCCTTTGATGTATTCATCTGTTACAAGGAAACCGACGACAACGGCAGAAGAACTCACGACAGTGTTCTTGCAAACGACCTTTATCATCAGCTGACCCAAGAGGGCTTTAAGGTCTTTTTCAGCCGAATCACCTTGGAGGACAAACTGGGCACCGCCTTTGAACCGTACATTTTTGCGGCTCTCAATTCCGCAAAGGTCATGGTCGTTCTCGGCACAAAGCCGGAATATTTTAATGCCGTGTGGGTGAAAAACGAGTGGAGCCGTTATCTTGCCCTCGTTTCCAAATCAAACGGCAAAAAGGTACTCATCCCCGCATATCGTGACATGGATCCTTACGATCTGCCCGAGGAATTTTCTCATCTTCAGGCTCAGGACATGTCAAAGCTCGGTTTTATGCAGGATCTTATAAGAGGCATAAACAAAATCGTGTCGGCGGATTCGTCCAAGGAATCGCAGAAGGAAACCGTTATTTTAAACACAGGCAACGCCAACACCGCTCCCCTTTTAAAGCGAGTTTTTATGTTTTTGGAAGACGGAGATTGGCTAAGCGCCGACGAATATTGCGAAAAGGTTCTGGATATCGACCCCGAATGTGCCAGAGCATATCTCGGTAAGCTTTTGGCCGAATTAAAACTTCACAGAGAAAGTGACCTTTCGAAAAAGGAAATCGATCTTGAAAACAACAGAAATTATCAAAAGGCCATGCGTTTCGGCGACGAACAATTCAAAAACGAGCTCAACATATATGTTGAAGAGATTTTAAAAAGGCAAAAATACAACCAAGCAAAAAGTGTTATCAAATACGGAGCTGTTACCGCCCTAAAAAAATCTATCGAAACATTTGAATCAATCAGCCCGTTTGAAGATTGCGACAAGCTGATAGAGCAATGCAAGAAAAGAATTGCACAGATCGAGGCCGAAAGAGAAAGGGAGCGCATTGAACGGGAAAAAGCTCTTGAAGAAAAGCGCCTTGCCGAAGAAAGGTCCAAAAGGCTGAGAAAACGGCTGATAATAATTTTCACTCCCGCCATTATTATCTTTATTGTTTTTCTGATAATTTTAAACACGGTCGTTGTTCCAAATAACAAATATAATCAGGCAATTGAGATGATAAAAGCAGGCAATATTATTGAAGGGTATGAAATGCTCGAAGAGCTTAACGGATATAAGGACAGTAAGGAAAAATCCTTGTCGCTTTTCGGTGATTATATTGCCACGGCCAAAACGGCGGGAAGCACAGTAACCTTCGGTGCATACGAACAGGATAACGACATATCAAACGGCAAAGAATCGATAGAATGGCGAATACTGAACATACAATCCGACGGCGTGACTTTGATAAGCGAATACGCTCTCGATTGTCAACCCTACAATACCACCGATGAAAACACCACTTGGGAAAGCTGTTCTCTCCGTGCCTGGCTTAACAGCACATTTATCAACGAAGCATTTACCGCCGAAGAACAGGCGTTGATCGGAGATACAAATGTTGAATTTGGAGAAATAAATACTCTTTCTGTAATTCCTCCTTCGGGGACAACAAGAGACAAGGCGTTTATAATCAGTTTGAGTGAATTTTGGAAAGCAAGTAAAAATGGCATATTAAACAAAATATGCACACCAACGGCATATGCCGTTGCGCAAGGGGGATTATTAGATTATGGTAGCACCTATTGGTGGCTTAGAAATCAGGGCAAAGACCAAAACAAAGAAGTTTGTGTGCAACCATCAGGGCAAGAATACGCAGGTTATACCGTCAATCAAAAATATATTTGCGTGCGACCGTGTATATTCATTAAGAGAAGTCAGGACGAGCAAACCAACCAAGACATCAGCATAAATGAAACATTGCTTGAAGGCCTTGGTCAATTAACATACGGGGACATTGTTGCAAAATACGGCCAGCCAAAATCAAGAGGAGAATATTTCAGCGGTGGCAGATATATTGATTTTGAAAACGATATAATTGACTCCCGTGTATTCTCCGGCGACTTGGCTTACGATGAAATGCCGAAGAACAGCGCTGTATGGACAGGAGCATTTTCAACAGCAAAAGATATTTTCAACGGATTATCAGGCACAATAAAAATGTCTGAACTTTCGGAAAAACTCGGAATTGATCTCGAATATTGCCCCGAATCAGGTGAAGGGAGCGATATCACTTTTGTTTACAAAAGTATTAGGTTTTGTATTATTAATCAAGAAGATTTTATCGGAGAACCATATATATCCCCAGACGATTTTGTGAACTTTTTTTAAATTTAATTATTAATTATAAGGAGAATAAAAATGAATATTTCAACAAAAGAAAATACGACAAATCGCAGTTTTAATGTTAATTTCCAAACCATGGCAGATCAATCAAAAACACCTATTTTAAAAATAAACAAAAACGGTGCTGTAATCGCGAGAGGAATATACATTCCGGAAGCACTTATAACTTTTCATGACAACGATACATCTATAATCAATTATCCGGACACCGGTGTTTTTGTACTTTTCAAAAATAGCTTGTGCTCTTTAAAAGAGGAAAAATACAAACGATATGTAGATGTAAATAGCAAAACAAAAATAGAATTAGTTTTTCAGAGTCGAAATGCCGCAGCACAATTTGTTCTTGGCGAAAATGCCTCAACGAATTATTGGAAAGAGTAATAACACATTTCATCCACAAATTAATGTTCAGAATTCTATTTTTTCAAAATAAAGGGAGCGTATGCAAAATGAAAAATCTTACAAAAATATTATCGGTAATCACAACGATTGGATTAATTTTTTGCTTAAGCGGATGCAGAAAAAGCGAATCTGAATACAAATCGGCCATATCTAAACATATGAGCGAGGAACACGGAGCGAAATATATTGACGCATATGACTATTTCAATATAGATGATGACGGAAACGCAGAAGCTCAAATAACCGTGACGGTAAAAGTCGGCCGTACCGGAACCATGGAAATGCACAATAAAATTTCTGTTGATGAAGATTGCAACATATACTCTTGTTCATTCTGTGATTGGGGTTAAGAATATTTTTTAACACAGACACAAAAAAAGACGTCCCAAATACATCGTACCCTTAAGGACAATAACTTATGAGCACGGGCGTTGTAAGGGCAAAGAATTCACCGAGATTACTCTATGAAAGGCTTTCTCAGTGTTTTTCTTTGTATTTTTAGGGGGAAGGATACCAAACACCATATGCGCATACTCAGAGGTGGAGTTCGCAATGTGTGAAATAATGGACAAGGATGTGGCATAGCTATGTGAAAGCACCCTGCGGGGCAGTTTCCCGCAGAACATAAAAATGATGATGAATAGGCTTTCAACCTCCGTAAAAAACAACGATGAAGAAAATGTCGTTTCACTTTCTAATTCGATAACAGAACTCATAAAGCAACGAAACGCCATATGCAAGGCATATAAGAAATAAAAACAGAAATAGGAGCGCCGACCATGATTTTCAAATGCAAAATGTGCGGAGGCAGTCTTACAGTAGCCTCTAAAAGCAGGGTCGCGATTTGTGATTATTGCGAAAGCAAACAGATTTTGCCGCTGTTTTCGGACGAAAGCGCACAGTTGTTATATGACCGTGGCAATAGCTATCTGCGGCAAAACGAATACGACAAGGCTGAAACCATTTTTAATCAGCTTTTAGCCTTATGCCCGGAAGAACCGGAAATTTATTGGAACCTTGTTTTATGCAAATATGGCGTTACCTTTGTTCAAGATCCAAAAACGGAAGAGTATATCCCTACCTGCAACCGCACACATTACGAATCCATCTTAAACGATAAAAATTACCAAAAGGTTATCCAATATGCCGATGATGAGCAAGCGGCATATTATCGTGAAACCGCAGAAACAATCAACAATATACAAAAAGGGATTCTTGCTGTTTCCAAAAAGGAAAAACCCTTTGATATTTTTATTTCCTATAAAGAAACCGATAGTGAAGGTAACCGCACGAAAGACAGCATTTCTGCTCAAAACCTTTATGAAAGGCTGACTGAGAGCGGGTATAAGGTCTTCTTTTCCCGCATTACCTTAGAGGATAAGATCGGAACAGAATATGAACCTTATATTTATGCCGCGCTTTATTCCAGCAAGGTGATGCTGACCGTCTGCTCCTCAAATGAAAACATTGAATCCCCTTGGGTGAGAAATGAGTGGAGTCGATTTTTGACACTGCGCCAAAACGACGCGAGTAAAACACTGATTCCGCTTTATTTTGATATGCCAAAGTCTGATTTGCCGGATACATTTGCGTTACTTTCATCTTACGATATGAAAGCCGACGGATTTGAGCAGGAATTGCTCCGTGGCATAAAAAAACTGATACCATTGCCAATCATGAAAGCGGCAAGGCGTAAAAAAGCCAGAAAAACGGTAGGAATCACTACGGCGGTAGTGTGCGTTATAGCCGCAATAATTGCAGCAGTGGTACTGCCGAATTATTTTAAAGCACAGCGGCTGGAAGAGAAATACACGGCGGCTGTTGCGATGTTTGAAAACGCCGATTATGAAAGCGCGTCAACGGCTTTTTCTGAATTGGGTAAATATAAGAATTCGGCGGAAATGGTGGAAAAGTGCGCTATACAGCCGAAATATGACGCGGCGATGCAACTTTATTACGATGGCAATTATGCTGAGGCAACTTGGGCGTTTGAAGCACTTGGTGATTATAGAGATTCAAAAGAACAAAAGCAAATTGCAGTAGCTAAATGGCGCGAATCGTTGGCGACTCCTGCGGTAGCATGTTATTCGGGTTCTAGCAGATATGGCTCATATTATGTGTCTTCTAACGGCTCTATCGAATCTTTCATCAACGATATGGGCGCATTACATACTGATTTCAAAATCGGAGAACATGGTAAAGCAATATCCATCGGGCATGTGAGTGGAACACTAAATGTTTTATACGAAGATGGGACATTATGTTTAGGAAACTCTTCATCCCCATCTGCTAAAAATATTATTCAAATTACATCTGGAGCATATTGTTTTGCCCTGCAAAGCAATGGAACCGTTTTGTCCTCGGAAAAAATTGGTGGCGCTGAAATTGACAATAAAAATATCGCATGGAGCAAACCAATTTCAGATTGGAATAACATTGTGAAGCTTTCATGTTTTGTTGATAGCTCAGCTATATTTGGCTTCGGTGGTTTTTGCTTAATTGGAATTCAATCGGATGGCTCCCTAGAATGGGCAATTTTAGACAGCAGTCATAAATCCACATCAGAAAAAGCAGGTGATTATCTTTCGTCCCTTAAAAATATTAAAGACATATCTGTTGCAATTTATTCCTTTGGAGGAGCTTCTGTTGATTGTATAGGAATTTCTGCTTTAGATATTAATAATACTCTGTATATTTGGTCGGAAGCAAATACGGGAAAAGAAGATCCGTATTCTTCTTTGAAAATTTTAAACAAGACATATGAGGAGACATATGAAAATATCGACATTTTAGACTTTAGCATTAAAATAAACAATAATTATGACGCCAATTCCAATGTTTGGGAATATGCAATAGGGCTCTATGTAATTGATAGTGATAAAACCTTACGTATGTTCAATAATGAAAAAGCAGCATATGCGGATATTGTTTATATCATCGATAATGTTGCCGGTGATCTTTTTACAATAACGCAAAGCGGCACTATTATTCGATCGGAGAAAAGCACAGAATGCAAAACAAAGGTTTATGATGTATGGTTAGAGAGGAAATAAAAATGAAATGTAAGGTTTGCAACGGAACTTTATCTATTGTAGACGAAATCTGTATTTGCACATCTTGTGGTAATAAATCATCTCTTGATGATTATTTTGAAAATATTGATGTCTATATTTGTTATATTGATAATGATGAAAACGGAAGAAGAACTAAAGATTCTATAATATCACAAGACATATATCAAAAATTTCAAGCAAAAAAAATCAACACATTTTACAGCCGCATCACTGCTGACGGTTTAGTTGGTGATGATTTTGAAAAAATCAATTTTTTCGCATTGATTAAGTCAAAAATCATCGTAATTGTAGGAACGGCAAAAAAACATTTTGAAAAGCTATATGAAAAGTATAAGGATCTTTTTGCCGGTAAAATTGTTATTCCGGTTTTTTCTGATATTGATGTGAGTCAAATACCAAAAAACATCAGCAAAATACAAGCACTTAATTATGATACTATCGGTTCGGATATAACACTTACAAACAGTGTTTTAAATGCATTGGGAAGAGCAAATGAAATTGGTCAAAAAGAATTATTTGGAAAAGGAAATAAAAAGCTGTTCATAATTTTTCTTTGCTGTTTAAGCATACTCATGGGGGCGTTATGCTATATCGTATTTGGTACTGATTTGATTATAAAGCCAACTGCATCCGAAGTAAGCGGTAATGTGTCTGATCCTTATTCGGAAGATTATAATACTGCAATGAGTCATATGAAAAACAACGAGTTCAGAGAAGCCATTGAAATCCTTTCTAAACTTTCCGGATACAAAGACAGCGACAAACAGTTACAGTTAATTTATGATAAATATGCCGGTTATTATAAAGATGCTGAAACAGGGATATCTCTACATTTACAGACTTATGCTAATTTTGGTTCAAGTATTGAAGTAGACTATTTTTCAGATGGAAAAAACATAAAAATTACCGAAAATGCCGCATTGACAAACAATGAGACCGTTTATGATTTTAACGATAGTGAAAATAACCAAGGCATTATTACAATGAGCTTTGAAAACAGTATATTAAGATTGTCAATAAAAACAGAAAATAAAAATTCCGAAAATTACATATCCGATCAAGAAGTCGCCTTTTATTTAAGCGAAAAATCGGACAAACCGATTATGTCTTTAGATGCAAAAACTCTATTTTCTTGGGTGAAAACTCCGACGACTATTCAAGATGTGAAAAGATTTGGCTATGATGCTATATTAGAGTATTCATCCCCACGTATGAATATATTTGAACACTATAGAATTAAAAATACAGATGTTCAATTAGCTTCGGTTTGGGAATCGATAAACATTTCATCCATTCGTGCTCCGGCTGAGTTGTTGATTCCGGAATATATTGGACAACCGGGAGATCCGTTTTATATAGAGGATGTGCTCGTAATTCCAAATGCCACTGATTACGGCAATACATTTATACCTTGGGGAAATGAAAACAATGCTGCCATCAAAAAAGATACACCGGTTCTTATTCTTTCTGAAAAGTCAGTAAATGCTGCGCTTGGTGATTATGGTTTGACCAGCGTATCTTTGGATGATTTATATGGAATTTAATGGTTAATGGAGTATTTATTTTTTAAGCTGATAAAATATATTAAAGTTGGCAAAAAGCAGAAAACACTATATTGCAATTTCAACATTCAATATCACACACGCTGAAATGAAAAATTGGTTACATTTTATCCGAATAAATTCAGCATAGCCAAAAACACCGCCTTAGAACTTAATCTAAAGCGGTGTTTTCTGTTTCGTATCAGAACATCACCTTGACGGCAAAGCCGCCTGCGAAAAAGCAGGTGTTCGTCTGAGTACGGTTTGGTGGAGGCGACGGGAATCGAACCCGTGTCCGAAAACTCTTTCCCAAAACCTTCTCCGAGCGCAGTCGTTTATTTAAAATTCCCTCACCCTTCCGCCAAACGACAGGCAAAAAGGCTCGGTAGCCTCTAAATCACAAGCCGAGTCGAGACCCCCTTCGGCTTGCGTTCACCGCTAATCGACGCCTTTATCCCGACCGCGGTACTTCGGGTAAAGACGGCTGCTTAATTAAGCAGCGTAGGCAACAGTATTGTTGTCGTTTAATTTTAAAGTTACGGCGTTTAAAGCGTGTCCGCAACGCTGCTCGCTTATTTCGGTTCCGAATCCCCGTCGAAGCCTTTACGCCCCCGTATCTATATAGGAATTCTTATATCCTGCCAAAGCAGGTTAAGCCTTGCAAAAAAGATTTTTCTCCCCTTTGCAAGGTTATTATCTCACAATCTCTTCAAAAAGTCAACGCAAAGCTTTTTCCAGCCTTCACATTCCTTCGACACCATCTCGCTGGTCTCGTCGCAGACCGACAGCCCGTGAGGCCCTCTCTCGTACATATGAAGTTCAAAGGGCACCCCTGCTCTTTTGAGAGCCGAAGCCATAATGAGCGAATTTTCCGAAGGGACAATATCATCATCCACCGTCTGCCAGATAAATGCGGGAGGGGAATTTTTCGTAACCATCCTCTCGCAGGAGAGGTCTGGAAGCTCGGATCTTTCACGAAAATCCTCATAGCCGAAAAGATTGACGAAGGAGCCTTCGTTTGCAAGTCCTTTTTCGCTTGTTATGACCGGATAGCAAAGCACCTGACCGTTGGGTTTTGAAAGAGTCTCGTCGATTTTAAGGCTCTTTGCAAGGTCGCTTCCGCAGCCGTTTGAAAGCCATGCCGCAAGATGTCCGCCGGCCGAAAAACCCATGACAAACACCCTCGACGGATCTACATTGAATTCATCGCAGTTTTGACGGATATATTCCACGGCCTTTGCCGCCTGATAAAGGGGCGCGGGAAAGCAAGCCTCCCCCTGATTTACGGAATATCGAAGCACAAAGCAATTGAAGCCTGCGGCATTAAAATATCTTGCCACCGGCTCGCCCTCTCTGTCCGACACAAAGCCGTATCCCCCGCCGGGTAGCACGAGAATTGTCGGGCGCTTTTTAAAGGGACGGCCGTCCACCGCCTTTTCGATGAGCATGGGCTTGAGGTATGCGGCCTTCCCGTTATACTCGATTTTCTTTATTTCTTTTGTTATGTCCACTGTGCTTCACCTTTTACATGGTATAAAATCATTTTTTTATTAAACCCTGTCGACACGGTCGGCAGGGCTTTTGGATATAATAATATTTACATTTCGGAATTACAGGCACTTTATATTTCGGTTAGAGAAAATGCTTTTATCTGAAATTGCGTTCCTTGATTGCACGGTCGATGTTGCGTTTGGCATCCCTCTTTGCGGCGTCATCCCGCTTATCATATATTTTTTTACCCTTGCAAAGACCCACGCTGACCTTAACAAGGGACCCCTTGAAATAAACCGAAAGAGGTATAAGGGTCAGTCCCTGCTGTTTTAAGGTGCCGTAAAGGCGCATTATCTCCTTTTTGTGCATCAGAAGCTTTCGCACGCGATAGCTGTCGCAGTTGAAAACATTTCCCTTATCATAGGGGCTGATATGCATACCGTTGACGAAAATCTCTCCGCCCTCGATGGCACACCAGGAATCCTTCAAATTGACTCCGCCGGCTCTTATAGCCTTGACCTCGGTGCCGAAAAGCTCTATTCCGGCTTCAAATCGCTCCTCCACAAAATAATCGTGGAAGGCTTTTTTGTTATTTGCAATGGGTTTTATGGATTCTCTTTCCACGGTCATTCTCCTTTTTGCGATTTTGCAATTATATTTCCGCGCGGTCCATGAGCCGCAACGCTTGGGTCAATATGCCGCAAAGTCTTGGATTACAGCTCGTTTCGGCCTTCCAGCGCCCTCGAAAGGGTGACCTCGTCGGCATACTGAAGGTCGCCTCCGACAGGTATACCGTAGGCAAGTCGGGAAATTTTTATGCCCAGGGGCTTTAAAAGCTTTGAAATGTACATGGCTGTTGCCTCTCCCTCAACGGTGGGATTGGTGGCCATAATGACCTCCTTAACCTCGTCGCTGCCCAGTCTCGAAAGCAGTTCCTTTATGCGTATCTGATCGGGACCCACCCCGTCCATGGGGGAAATGACCCCGTGAAGCACATGATAAAGTCCGCTATAATCTCCCGTCCGTTCAAAGGCCATAACATCTCTCGGATCCTCCACAACGCATATGACTGATCTGTCTCTTGCGGAGGACGAGCAGATAGAGCAGCATTCCCCGTCGGTAAGATTTTGGCAGACCTTGCAGGAGTGTATCTTTTTATGAGCCTCTAAAATGGCATCGGCAAACTTTTCGGCCTCACCGTCGGGCAGGCCGAGCACATAAAATGAAAGCCGCTGAGCCGTCTTTCGCCCGATCCCGGGCAGGCGGGCAAATTGGTCTATAAGCTCCTCAAGAGGAGCCACATTATAGGATGCCATTGTTTAAAACATTCCTCCGAGTCCCGGTATGTTCATTCCGCCGGTTATCTTGCCCATTTCCTCGGCCGCAGTGTCGTCGGCCTTTTGCTGAGCCTCGTTGACCGCCGCAACGATCATATCCTCAAGCATTTCCACATCGTCGGGGTCGACCGCCTCGGGTTTAATGCTTATGCTTTTGATTTTGTGGTCGCCGGTAACGGTAACCTCCACCATTCCGCCCGAAACGGCTGTATATTCTCTGGTTTCAAGCTCGCCCTGCAGGGCTTCTGCGTCGGCCTGCATCTTCTGAGCCTGCTTTATCATGCTGTTCATGTTGCCCGGTCCGCCGCCGTAGCCCTTGGGTAATCTTGCCTTCATATTTATCTGTCCTTTCGGTTTTTTCATTTGAATTTTTAATTGGAATTTTGCAAATCGCAGCTTTTAACAACGCTGTTTTTCGCAGAAAATTATACCACAGCCCGCAGACTTTGTAAACTACTGCTTTTCGACAATGTTTATGCCCTTTTGCTTCATCTCATCGAGAAAGACCCTCATGGGATCGGCCTTGGGCTTTGCCGCACCCTGCTCATAAGGGCCGAGACGGAACTGCTTCCCGGTGATCTTCAAAAGTGCCGTGCGAATGTCGCTTTTATTTTTCGATTCCTTTCGGATAAGCTCGAAAAACATGGGATTTTCGGATTTTATAAGCAAAAGATTATCGCCTTTTATATACGCCGAGCTTGCCCGCAGGGTGGAAGAAAGCATGCGGTTGATTTCCGACAGGGCCGCAAGCACCTCCGGCCATTTACCGAACCTCTCCGGCTCTCCGCCGTTTTGGAGCTGCGCTTCCCTTTCGGCTCCAACACCTCGGTTTTCGGTATCCGCCGCTTGTACCCCGTTTTGCAGACGGTGAACGCCCACCGATACTGCCTCATTTTCCGCAGAAGCTCCGTCGGTCGTCGGACTGTCGGCCGTCGTGTTATCGGCCCCGATATTGACCGTCCCGTTGTCGTCCGTTTGACTGTCGTTGGTTGAATTTTCAGGCGGCATATCGTCAAAGGACATGTTGCGGTCGATTTGGCCGTCAAAGGAAGCTTTTGCCGTTTCGGTTTCGGCCGTTATGCCGACATTCTCGTCGGCGTCGGCCGCCTCAGCTCCGATTTCAAGTTCGATTGCTTTCTGCACACTCGGATTTTCGCCCGATTGCCCGTCGGAACGACCTCCGTTTTCGGCTGTCTGCATCCGTTCCTCATAGGGGAGAAAATCGGGGATGTCCTCGTCCCAAGGAGGCATATCGTCATCGGCCGAGCCGCGATATTTTTCGGCTGCCCGCTCGGCAAGCTCGATTGAGCTTTGGTCGTTTTCGGCGGTTGCTTTATCCTCTGTTTTCGGTTTGTCCGAAAGGCTTCCCACAAAATTATCGGTCGGTTTATCGGAAAAATTACGGTCGGGTTTATCGGCAAAAGCCGCCTTTTTGAGAGCAGCGATCCTCTCCTCCGCCGACACCTTGCCGAGAGCGTCCGCCTTTGCGATGTCCGCGGATTTTTCGGCGGAATATGTCTTTTTATCAAGGGCTGACCGATCATCAAAATCCGCCACCCTGCCGTTTTCGTGACTACTGCTTTCGTCGGCGGTGTACATAGCCTTCTTGGCGCCGTTTTGCGCTGCATTCGGGAAGCTCTGCGCTGCGCTTTGAGGCCCGTTTTGAACGGGTGCTCCGCTCACCCCTTTGCTCTGCTCATTTATGCAAAGCGAAACAAAAGCCATTTCAAGCTCCACACGCTTTGACGCCGCTTTTTTCATTTTTTCTGCCGTCTGACGGAAAACATCGAGAATTTCAAGAATTTCTCCCATGGAAAAGCCCTCTCCCGCATTCATATAACGGACAAGCTCTTCCCTTTGGCATACGATAAGCTCCCCGGGGTCTTTGACAGCCTTCGCTATCATTATATTTCTGAAATGGTTAACAAGCTGATCGGCGACTCTTGAAATGTCACTGCAGCTGTCGTTCATGCGCTTGATTATTTCAAGGCAAAGGGCAAGGTTTCGGTCGCGAAGGGCGGAAGAAATGCCGAAAAGATTTTCCTTCGACGCAAGACCGAGTATCTCCCCCGCTCTTTCGGCAGTTAAAGCTTCTCCGGTGTTGCATCGGTCGAGGAGCGAAAGGGCATCTCTCATTCCCCCGTCGGCAAGACCGGCGATAAGAAGCGCCGCCTCGTCGTCCAGCTCTATTCCTTCGCTTTTTGCTACCGTTTTAAGTCTTCCGGCAATGTCCTCGGAGGATATGCGGCCGAAATCAAATCTCTGACAACGGGAAAGAATGGTGGCGGGAAGCTTGTGTACCTCGGTGGTGGCAAGTATAAAAATGACATGGGCGGGCGGTTCTTCAAGGGTTTTAAGCAGGGCATTGAAGGCGCCGGCAGACAGCATGTGCACCTCGTCGATAATGTATACCCTGTATTTTGCCTGAACCGGAGTAAAATTAACCTCGTCTCTTATTTCTCTTATATTGTCAACGCCGTTGTTTGAGGCGGCGTCGATCTCCTCAACGTCAAGCACGGTGCCGTCGTCTATTCCGCGGCAGATTTCACACTCGTTGCAGGGCTCTCCGTCCTTCGGATGCTTGCAGTTGACCGCCTTGGCGAAAATTTTGGCGCAGGTGGTTTTTCCCGTGCCTCTCGAGCCGGTAAAAAGATAGGCGTGGGATATCTTGCCGGTCGCTATTTCGTTTTTAAGGGTGGCGATTATCGCCCTTTGGCCGACCACATCGGAAAAATTCCCCGGTCGCCATTTACGGTAAAGCACCTGATACATTTTACCCCTCCTGCTTTTTGCAAATTGCATTGCCTGCTCTTTTTAATCGGCAAAGCGCCAACCCTGCCGAGCCGATAAAAAAGGAGCAAAATCATATACTTTGGTGTATGCACGCACAGACTTACTGCGTCGCACCGAACGGATCACTTAATGCTGCTCGGTTCCCCGCCTGACATGGTTCGTGATTGCCGGTCGCTCAGGGCCCGCGCGTACATACGCCGAAATATATGAAATTACTCCGTAAAAAAGCTGTGCCTTTATCCTTTTAAGAATAACACACCTGAGCCGTAAAATCAATCAATTTTTCTCTTTTTCTCAAAAAAATCAGAAAGAAGCCTTCCGCATTTTTCCGAAAGCACCCCCGTTGTAAGGGCGGGGGTATGATTATATCCGACGGCAAAAAGATTTATAAGACTGCCGACGCTCCCGGCCTTGTCGTCGCTTGCCCCGTAGACCACCCTGCCCACACGGGCGTTTATTATGGCGCCGGCGCACATGGGGCAAGGCTCAAGCGTGACATAAAGGGTACAGTCGCAAAGCCGCCAGCCGCCCAAATTTTCGGCTGCCTGCGACAGGGCGGAAATCTCAGCGTGGCCGAGGGGATTTTTCTGCTGTTCCCTTGTGTTACGACCCTTTCCGACAATTTTTCCGTCCTTAACGACCACCGCGCCGACCGGCACCTCTCCTGCCTCAGCAGCCTGTCTTGCAAGGGTCAGCGCCTGTTCCATAAATTTTATGTCGATTTCTCTGTCGGCCCTCATAGTGACACCAATCCGTTGATTGCAAAAGCATATACCACATAAACCGCCGCGGCGACTATAAATGCGGGAGAGGACATCGCCGTGCCGGGAATCGAGCGGGGGTCGAGGCAGCCCTCATACGATTTGAGGGCAGGTGCGCCTTTAAGCCTTCTGTCGTGGATCTTAACAAGCAAAAATCCAATAAGTCCCAAAAGCACCCATGCCGCATAAAGGGCATATCCGAACCATGCCTTGTTCATAAAAGCAAACCTTGCCGAATCGGCAGAAAGCGCCGAAAGAGCGGTGGACATTGCATTGTTGACAAAATGAATGGCAATGGGCGTCCAAAGGCAGCCCGTTCGCACATAGGCATATCCCATGAAAATCCCCGCCAAAAAGGTGGCCGGCATTTGAACAAGATTACCGTGTACCAGCGCAAAAAGCACCGAGCCCGTAATAATGGCGAATTTATCTCCCCACCTGCGAAGGCCTCCCGTTACAATGCCTCTGAAGGCGAGCTCCTCCATAAGGGCGGGAATGGCGGCGGCATATAAAAGCTCGGTTATAACCTCACGCATATTTTCTGCGGCAGGCAGACCTGCTGCCTGAGAAGATTTTTCGAGTGCGGGAAAAAGAATTATAAGCACGTCGGCCACGGCATTGCCTGCCGTTATGCCCCAAAAGGCCAAAAAGAACACTCCTATCCCCAAAAGAGGACTGTGTTTTTTGAAGGTGGCCACATCGGAAACGCGGGTTCTGCATGCCTTTGTTGCAATTATAAAGGGCAGAGCGACGCAAAGGGGCGAAAAGAAAACATAAACAAGAGCATTTTCGTAAAAATCGCTCATGTTCAGTCCGAAAGCCATAAGAAGAAGCATGGCAAAAACCGAAAATACAATCTCAATCCCCAGTGTCAGCAGAGCCGCTCCGCCAAACCAGTTCATAGATTTTCTGAGCTTCCTGCGCTCGGCTCTCCGTTCGGCCTCATGGGGGTCAAGCCATATGGGCTGACCGTAAAAGCTTCCGTAGGGCGGCTGTCCGCCGTATTGCCGATATGGCGGAACATTTCCGTTATAGCTTCCCTGATACGGGGAATTTCCGTTATATCCGTTAGGGTTATTCGGGTACATAGCTTTCCTCCGTTGTCTGTATTTTGTATATAATTCGGTGATAATTGAACCCGCCGGGGGCTCGTATGTCTCCGGCCCAATCAGCAAGCGGTTCCCGGACTGCCCGTTAACCGTTTCATCGTTTTAAAGTATATCAGCAATTTATGAATAAATCTATGCTTTAACATCAAGCTCACATAAAAATTTTCAACCGAAAAACAGCCCGTAAAAACAAAGTCCCTTCGCAAAACAAAAACAGCTTTGCAAAGGGGCTTTTAAAGGATTTGTTATTTAAAAATTAAAACTTGCTTTTGGCCGCATAGGTGGTATGGAGAAGCTCGTGAGCCTTGTGTCCGCCGATCTCTCCGAGATACTCGTCATAGAGCTTTTTAACCTCGTCGTTTTCGTGGGACTTGCGCTTTGCCTTACCGGCGTCCTCGTCATAGAGAGCCTTTGCGCGAAGCTCCTTAACATTGAGATACATAAGATCCTTGGAGCAAACGATGGGCTGTCCGCCGCCTGTTACGCAGCCGCCGGGGCATCCCATGACCTCGATGAAGTGGTACTTCTTCTCGCCCTTTTTGACCGACTCGAGAAGCTTTTTGGCGTTGCCGGTGCTGTGAGCGACCGCAACATTAACCTTAATTCCATTAAGGTCGATTTCGGCCTCCTTAACGCCGTCGATTCCGCGTACTGCGGTGAAATCAACGCTGTCGAGGGTGTTGCCGGTAACCAACTCATAAACGGTACGCAGAGCCGCTTCCATAACGCCGCCCGTTGCGCCGAAGATGACGCCGGCGCCTGTGGATTCGCCGAGCATTGTATCAAAGTCCTCGTCGGGAAGACGGGCATAGTCGATACCGGCCTGTTTAAGCATTCTGGCAAGCTCGCGAACGGTCAGAACGGCGTCCACATCGGGAAGTCCGTTTTCCGAAAGCTCGGGGCGCTTCGCCTCATACTTTTTGGCGGTACAGGGCATTACCGAAACAACATATATGGACTTGGGATCAATGCCCATTTTCTCTGCAAAATAGCTCTTGATAACTGCGCCGGTCATTTCGTGAGGAGATTTGCAGGAGGAAAGGTTGGGAATAAACTCGGGATAGAATTTTTCGCAATAGCTGATCCATCCGGGAGAGCAGGAGGTAATCATGGGCAGAACTCCGCCGTTGTTTATACGGTCGATAAGCTCGGTACCCTCTTCCATAATGGTAAGGTCGGCGCCGAAATCGGTGTCGAACACCCTGTCAAAGCCCAGTCTGCGGAGCGAAGCGGCAAGCTTGCCGGTGGTGGCCACTCCCATGGGAAGGCCGAATTCCTCGCCGATCGAGGCGCGAACGGCGGGGGCGGGCTGAACCACAACATACTTGTCGGGATCGGCAAGAGCGTCCCAAACAGCCTTGGTGCTGTCCTTCTCGTGAAGTGCGCCGACGGGGCAGGCAACGATACACTGGCCGCAGTTTATGCAGGGAGAATCGTTGAGGCTGCGGTCGAAAGCGCAGGTGATTGCGGTTTTGATTCCGCGGTTGGTTGCGCCGATTGCACCTACCTGCTGAATATTGTTACAGGTGGCAACGCAGCGGCGGCAATGAACGCACTTGGAATTGTCGCGGACGATAGAGGGCGAAATATCGTCGATCTTGGTTTCGCTCTTTGCTCCGTCGAAAGGATAGCCGTCCACGCCGTATTCGTTACAAAGCGCCGCAAGCTCGCATTTACCCGAGCGGACGCAGGAAGTACATTCGCGGTTGTGGTTGGAAAGAAGCAGCTCGAGGTTGACCTTTCTGCCCTGGCGAATCTGAGGAGTGTTGGTTTTAACCTCCATACCCTCGCCGACCGGCATAACGCAGGCGGCGGCAAGAGCTCTCGCTCCCTTTATTTCCACAAGGCAGAGGCGGCAGGCGCCGATCTGCTGAACATCTTTAAGATAGCAAAGGGTGGGAATATTGATGTTTGCTTCCTTTGCGGCTTCGAGGACGGTAGATCCTTCCGGTACCGAAACCGGAATGCCGTCTATGGTGAGATTTATCATTTTCATCGTATATTCCTCCTTTATTACTTCTTTTCGATTGCGCCGAATTTGCAGGTGTCGATGCAGGCGCCGCACTTAATGCACTTGGCCTGATCAATGGTATAGGGAGATCTGACCTGACCGCTGATGGCGGTAACGGGGCACTTTCTGGCGCAGGCCGAACAGCCCTTACACTTATCTGCATCAATAACAAAGCGGGCAAGCTTTTTACATACGCCTGCGGGGCAGCGTTTTTCGTAAATATGAGCCTCATATTCGTCGCGGAAGTAACGGAGGGTTGAAAGAACGGGGTTGGGAGCGGTCTGACCCAGTCCGCAAAGAGCGGTGGATTTAATGGTTTTTGCAAGCTCCTCAAGCTTTTCAATATCGCCGTCCTCGCCCTTTCCGGCGGTTATTCTTTCAAGGATTTCAAGCATTCTTCTTGTGCCTATGCGGCAGGGGGTGCATTTACCGCAGGACTCGTCCACCGTAAATTCGAGGAAGAATTTCGCGATGTCGACCATACAGTTGTCCTCATCCATAACGATAAGTCCGCCCGATCCCATCATGGAGCCGATGGCGATAAGAGAGTCGTAATCAACGGGAGTGTCGATGAGCGAAGCGGGAATACATCCGCCCGAAGGTCCGCCGGTCTGGGCGGCCTTGAATTTCTTTCCGTTGGGAATGCCGCCGCCGATCTCATAAACGATCTCGCGAAGAGTGGTACCCATGGGAATCTCCACAAGGCCGGTGTTGGTAATCTTTCCGCCCAAGGCAAAAACCTTTGTTCCCTTAGACTTTTCGGTACCCATGGAAGCAAACCACTCGGGTCCGTTGAGGATTATTCTCGGAACATTGGCATAGGTCTCAACGTTGTTGAGAATGGTGGGCTTGCCGAAAAGTCCCTTAACTGCCGGGAAAGGCGGACGGGGTCTCGGCTCGCCGCGATGACCCTCGATACTGGTCATAAGGGCGGTTTCCTCGCCGCAGACAAACGCGCCGGCGCCGAGTCGGATGTCGATGTCGAAATCAAATCCGGTTCCGAAAATATCTTTACCGAGCAGGCCGTATTCTCTGGCCTGGTCGATGGCTATCTGGAGGCGCTTAACGGCGATGGGGTATTCGGCACGGACATATATGTAGCCCTGATTTGCGCCGATTGCATAACCGGCAATTGCCATGGCTTCAAGCACAACATGGGGGTCGCCCTCAAGCACCGAGCGATCCATAAACGCACCAGGGTCGCCTTCGTCGGCGTTACAGCAAACATATTTCTGATCGGCGTCGTTGCCTCTGGCGAACTTCCATTTAAGACCGGTGGGGAATCCTGCACCGCCGCGTCCGCGAAGACCGCTGTCGAGCATGGTCTGGATAACCTCGTCGGGGGTCATTTCGGTAAGCACCTTACCGAGAGCCTGATATCCGTCCATGGCGATGTACTCGTCGATAACCTCGGGGTTTATGACGCCGCAGTTGCGAAGAGCAACGCGCTTTTGCTTTTTATAGAAGGGTGTGTCGTTAAGGGAGGTTGCGGCTCCCTCGCCCTCTGCCTTTTCGTTGTAGGCAAGGCGGTCGACAATACGGCCTTTTAACAGATGTTCCTCAACGATCTCGGGAATGTCCTCTACCGCTACCTGGCTGTAAAATGTGCCTTCGGGGTAGATTATCATAACCGGGCCGAGAGCGCAAAGTCCGAAGCATCCGGTCTTTACGATTTTTACCTCATCTTCAAGTCCTGCGGCTTTAAGCTCCATTTCAAGAGCCTGTGCAAGCTGAACGCTTCCCGATGAAGTACATCCGGTACCGCCGCAGATAAGTACATGTGATCTTATCATTTTTTACCCTCCAAATTATGCTTCAATGCTTCCGATGGTATATTCGGTCACAATATTTCCGCCTTTAATGTGTTCGGCCATGACCCTCTTTACCTTTTCGGGAGTCATTTTAACATAAGTTACCTTTTCCTTATCGCCTTCGAATATCTCAACGACAGGCTCATACTGGCAAATACCGATACATCCGGTCTGAGAAACGGTAACGGTTTCCGAAAGACCTTCCTTTGCAACCTCTTCGACGAAGGCGTTAAGCACCGGTCTTGCACCTGCCGAAATACCGCAGGTGGCCATTCCGACAACTATTCTTGTGCCGGCCTGTCCCTCGCGCAGTGCAACCTTATCCTTCATTTTGTCTCTGATTGCGGCAAGCTCTGCCAATGATTTCATAATAACAAATCCTTTCTGTTTAAGGCCTCGGAGCGCCTTGGCCTATCTTTTTATATACTGATCGGACAAAAATTCTTTTATCCAAATAATAACCTCGGGGCTTGAAAGGGGAACGTCCCCCAAAACCTCTTTAAGCTCCCTCGTATCAAGCTCAACCACACGCCCGTCGGGCAGGGAGTGGGAATAAACAAGCTCAATGTCGGGGCTTCCCTGGATGAATGTCGTCACGGTCGAGACAATGTCGCCCAAGGGGAGAAAATCAATATGATTTTTATAAAACAAAGCGGTGGTGACCGTGCCGTGGTGTTGCTTGTCGAGCTGTTCGCTCACCGATGTTACGGACATATGCCCTCCGGTCTGCTCGCAAAGCATTTTTAAAAGAGGTATTCCCAGTCCCACCTTTCGGGTGGTGCGGGAGGTAAAAAAGGGATCGGTGACCATTTTCAGCTTTTCGGGAGTCATGCCGCAACCGTCGTCCGAAACCGAGAATTCAAAGGTTTCGTCGGTTTCTTTAAGGCTGAGCTCCACCTTTTTTGCGCCCGCTTTAACCGAATTTTCGGCAATATCGAGAATGTTTAAGGAAAGCTCCTTCAACCCTGTTCGCCGCCCTTCAAAAGTTTGAAAACCTCTTTTCTTACCCTGTCGCCGCTGTAAGGCTCGTCGTCTATAAGAAGAAAATTTTCCGCCTCGTTAATGTTCCACAGATAGTGGGCGTCCGAGCTGACAACAACCGTTTTCTCCTTTAAAATCGGAAACCGTTTTTCATATTCGGCTTTTTTCCCGACCTCCCGATATTCGACGCAGCAAAAATCAGGTGCTTTCGGAAATGTGCCGAGGGTAGCGACAATGCCGTTCGCCTCCCTGTCGATGTGGGCGGGATAACAAAATCCGCCGTACTCCGTTGCAAGGGCAAAGCCCCGCTCGATCGAAAGGTTGGTGGCATTGGGAAGAAGATACTTTTCAATTCCGCTTTGTTTATCGTATTTATCGTAAATGATCTGATCTCCGAAAATGTCCGTCCTGTTTTCAATCAGATTGCGTTCCTTTTGTATGCGCTCATCAAAGCGCAAGGCATCGTCGAGGCTTTCAAAAAGCACCACAATATGAATATCCTCGGCGGTGGTAAGCTCCATGCCCGCAATGGGAATTATGCCGTTTCTTTTGCAGGCGGCAAAAAACGCCGGGCAGTTTTTACAGGAATTGTGGTCGGTCAGCGCCAGAATGTTAAGCCCCTTTAGGGATGCCATTCCGGCAATATTTTCGGGAGTCATGTCGTTGTCGCCGCAAGGCGACAGGCAGGAATGTATGTGAAAATCGTAAAAATATTTATTCATCGCAAAGCTTGTATATCCGCCCGCAAAGCTCATATGCGGGAAGCTCGCTTCTCAAAAGATTGATGTCCTGTGCCTCGGCCTTTTGCACGACCTCATCGGGAACCTCCGTCCCCTCGGCGAAAATGACGCAGGACACATCCGCAAGACTTGCCACCGCCACAACATTAATGTTGTTCATAATGGTTATCCATGCGTTTCCGCTTTTGGCCCTTCCCATCACCCAGCTGAGCAGATCTCCGCAGTATCCGTGCTGAATTTCCCTGTCCCCTTCGGGCAGGCAGAGCGTTTCAAGTTCAAGCTCTTTAACAAGACTTTCAACCGTCATTTTATTGCTCCTTATTCTTGGCGTTAAGGTGTTCAAGCATTTCTCTCATGCGCACGATGCAGCCGTCCTCTTCGGCCTCTCCCTTAACAATGTCCTCGGCAAAGGCGCGGCAGGTGGGCGCCCCGCAAGAGCCGCAGTCGAGACAGGGCAGCGTTTCGTATATCCGCTGGATGTCGGCCATCATTCTGATTGAGACCTGGCGGTCGTCGTCCAGCCGATTTATAGGACGGTATTCAAGCTGCTTTTTGATGTAAAAATCGTCAGGCACGCCTGATTTTTCGCTTTCAAAGTCCCAGTTTTGAGAAACCGGCATATATCGGCGAAGGGTCTGAAGCCGAGCCTTTGCAATAAAGGGATTTTCCACCGTCATCACCCCGCCGACGCAGCCGCCGGGGCAGGCGTTAAGCTCGATAAACTCAAGCTTGGGCAGATCGTCGTTTTCAATCTTATCAAGCACACGGATTATGTTTTCGATTCCGTCGGCCGCAAGGTATTTGTCGTTGAAAATGGCTGTTGATTCCCCTCCCGATGTGGCCCAGCTCAGTCCGATCATTCCGGTGCCCGAGCTTATCTTCGGGGTCTTTGTTCTGTCCATGTGGTTGAGCAGCTCAAAATAAATATCGCTCACCGAAACCACACAGTCGACATAGCTCGGCTCCTGCTTACTGCGGTTTTTAACATAGCTGACCTTGGCGGGGCAGGGGGAAATAAAACATACCCCTATGTCCTCTTTTGAAAGCTCGGGATGAGCCTTTTGCGCCTCTCTCTTTGCCAGCATTGCGGCAATTTCCATGGGCGGAAGGAGCTTCATGACATTTTCGCAAAGATACGGAAATCTTAAGCTTATAAGTCTGACCGCTACGGGGCAGGCCGAGCTTATGACGGGTTTTTTGAGGTCGGGACGCTTCATATACTCTCTGGTATAGGCCGAAACAAGCTCGGCCGCCCTTGCCACCTCATAAACCTCGTCAAATCCGTAATCGATAAGTCCCTGCAAAACATAGTCTATATCGTCGAGATTGTCGAACTGTCCGTAAAGGGTGGGAGCGGGTAAAGCAATTTTCCATTTGAAACGGGAGATTTCACTCAGCTTATCGTATATCGCCTTTTTGGCCTTATAGGGACATACCCTTATACATTCGCCGCAGTCGATACAGCGGGACGAATCGATGACCGCGCGGCCCTCTCTTATACGAATGGCCTCGGTGGGACAATGCTTGAGACAATGGGTACAGCCCTTGCACTTTGTTGCGTCAAGCAACACCGAGTGCTGATATGTATTCATTGTTCTCACCTCGCATCAACGCCTTTTGTTGTGATTAATGAACCGTGCCCGAAAAAATGCTCCGCCATCCTTCCGAAAACACAGGAGTTTAAGGAATTATAACCATGGTAACGGTGGTTCCGACGCCCACGGTGGACTGAATATCCATTTCATCCGAATACCGCTTCATGTTGGGGAGACCCATTCCCGCACCGAATCCCAGCGACCTGATGTGGTCGGGAGCGGTGGAATAGCCCTCCTTCATGGCAAGAGCCACATCCTTTATTCCCGGGCCGTGATCTCTTAGTATGATCTCTATGCGGTCGGACGACACATTGACATCGGCATCGCCTCCGCCCGCGTGAATGACCATGTTGATCTCGCCCTCATACATGGCGATTGAAACCCTGCGAATGACCTCGGGCGGAAAGCCCATTTGACGAAGCTGCTTTTTCACATTGACCGAGGCCTCCCCCGCCGATGTGAAATTTTCGCCGTCAACATCGTAATGCAACTTTATTACATCCGACATAAAGATCACCCTTTGCTGCTTTTATTGCTTTTCAGCCCGCTCGCGTAAAGCTTTCCGCAGGCTTCATACATGCGCTTTTTGGTGCACATAACGACAATGCCGCTGTCCTTTGCAAGCTCGAGCATTTCTTCGGTCGGCCGCTTACTTCTCACAAAAACGATACATACCATATCCATCATTTCGGCCGTCCTGATAACCTGAGAATTGACAAGACCGGTGAGCAGCACCGCCTGATCCTTAACATAGGCCAGAACATCGCTCATCATGTCGCTTCCGCAGGCCGAAAAGACCTCTCGATCGCTGCAATCCTCGCCGGTCAACAGCTCGGCGTCAAGCAGATCCCTTATCTCTGAGATTTTCACTTTTTTTCCTCCCTGACAAAAATATCAGTATTTGGCAAGAATATCCTTTACCATTTCGGGAGTGACCTTTCCGTATACATCCTCGTTTATGACCATGACCGGAGCAAGTCCGCAACATCCGAGACATCGCGTTCCCTGGAGGGTAAATTTACCGTCCTTGCTGGTTTTGCCGCAGGGAATTCCCAATTCCTTCTCGGCTTCGTCAACAACGGCCTGCGCGCCCTTAACATAGCAGGCAGTTCCGGTGCAGATGCTTATGATGTTTTCGCCCTTTGGCTCAAGGGACAACTGAGCATAAAATGTCGCCACACCGTAAACCTCGGATACGGGTATGCCGAGGGAGTCGGCGATAAGGCTCTGGGTTTCGAGAGAAAGGAATCCGAAAAGATCCTGCGCCTTTTGCATAATGGGCATGAGGGGACCCTTGGTGTCCTTATGTTCGGCAATAAATACTCTCAATTCCTGAAGCTTCTGCTCCTTCTGTTCATTTGTGAGTGCCATTCATATTCCTCCTGATTTCTGTTTCAAGTATACAGTTATGGCTTTTACACATAACATCTATGATTATAACACATATCTCTAAAAAAACAATAGTAAAATAATTTGTTTTGACAATTTATTCACAAAAAATAAAGGCAAATTTTTATGCATTATTTGCCTTTGCCATTATATGTATAAAATCGGACAAAATATCCGGTAAAATCTCCTCGTGCTCTTATATTACGGCCTTTAAGAATATGTCCGACCGACCGTAAACCGATACGACAAACAAAAACGGGAATCGGCAAAACCGATTCCCGAATTTTATTTTTTGCATAATCAGCGGCCGATTTTCTCTTAAATCAAAGCCTGCTCATTTGCTTTTTCGGAAAACCCCCGCAAAGGAGATTTTCAAATCCTCTTTTGGTTTTTATATCCGAATCAGAAGTTCCAGAACTGCTTTACAAGACCGAGCTCGTCGAGATAGAAGCCTTTGCCCTGCATGCTTACATCGGAATAGTCAAAGAACATAAACATTTCTTTAATCACCGTGTCGGAGGAAACGGCCGCCGAATTTTCACCGGCCGAAACGAAGTCGCTTACCGGGAAGGCAAGCCAGCCCTTAAAGTTTTTAACACTTGAGCCCTGAGCCGTACCGAAGCAGCCGTCATCACCGTTTTTGAGGGTTTTCCAGCTTTCCTGACCTTCGGCAAGGTAATAGAAGCTGGTTCCTGCAACATCCTTGTTATCGGTGGAGTAAATGGTTCCGTCCTCGGCAACAAGACCGAAGCTTGCCTTGCGGAAATCAACATTGGTGAAGTCTACCCACATTCTCAGGTATCTGGTCTTTCCGAGGGGCTGAGAATTATCGAGAGAGACCGCAAAAGCGGTGTTGTCTATTCTGCCCTTGTCATCGGGAGCGGTAACCGTTCCGCCCTTATAGATCGAAAGGGCTGCCGTTCTGTTGTATCCTTTGTTGGAGGATATAGAAACAATGGCATTGGAAGCGGCCGGCTTATCAAAGGGGGTCTCGTCATATCCCGAAACACGCTTTTTAAGGCTCTTTCCTGCTTCGAGAGCGATAATTTCACCGTTGAAGGGGCCTTCGCCGATCTCGGTGGTTTTATCCGAACCGTTGGTTTCTCTGATCCAATCGTATGCCACCCACTCGTTGGAAACGGTGGCGGGGTTGCCGTTTTCGCCCTGCTTAATGGTGAAAATACGGCCTCCCTGGGTTTCGGGGCTAACCTGAACGGGGTTGCCTGCGGCATTGTAGCTGCCGTACATATCGGTGGTAAGAGCGCCGGCAAAGCCAAGCTCAATACCCTGCCACACACCCGAGGAATTGTTAATATGATCGTGTCCCACATAGAAACCGGTGATGTCGCCGCGCTGTTTCATTGTGTCGAACATGTGTGAATTAACGGGACCGGTGGCAAAGCCCTCCTTGTTTATGCCCTTGAAGTTCACTTCGGGGTCGTTCTTGTGAGTGTCAACAAGCTCGTGCTCGGGCAGGCAAACGTGAGCAAAAAATGCTCCGGGGATTTTGGCTCCGTTATAGTTTTCCATGATCAGCGAGGTGTTGTAGTACCAAAGCTGCTGGTCATATTTAATAAAGTCATATTTGCTGCCGGGATCATAGCTGGTGTAGTAGCCTTTGTTAATAAGATCCTGGTTTTTGTAATCGTAATAAAGTCCGTCGGTGTTGAGATTCTGGTTGTAGTCGCCGGTATCAATACACCAAACATTAAAGGCAATGGAGGATTCGTCATTCGTGAGAATGGGCAGTACATGGTTACCGATTCCGAAAACACCCTCGGGGCCTGCGGAGGCTACGCAGTGGGGATAGGTTTCGTAAATCTCCTGCTGACGCCATTTTCTTACATCGGTGCGTACCTGGTCAAAGTCGCCCATATCATTATCGTGGTTACCGTAGGTTATGGTCCAGGGAATACCCTCGTTCTCAAGCTTCGCAACCATTTTGTCAACATAAGCTCTGAACTGATCCTCGGTTTCAAGAGGGCAGGGCCAGATGTTGTCGCCCGTGATAACAACAAGATCGGGATCGGCCTCGTCTATCATGGCGTTAAAGCGCTGAACGGTACCGTCTTTAATGACCTGGCCGGCCGCGCAGTTGTCCTGGAAGTCGGAAACATGAAGCACCTTAAAGGTTCCGTCCTCGCGGCATTTAAGCTTTATTTTAAGATTAAGAGCCTCGTCCACAACCTTCTTTTCGGCGTCAAATACAACGGGTAAATGAACCGTGCGCTGGAGCATTAAAAGGGCGTCGTCGGTGTTGATAATATCCTTGCCGTCGTCGTCCTTGTTTCCGTCCACGTTGGCACGGGCGGTCTGATACTGTGTCAGCTCGCGGACGCCTACCACGGACTGGAGGGTGATCAGCGCGTCGTTGGCGGAAATTTTCGAATCGTAGTCGATGTCTCCGTAATAAATTGTGGACCGTTTGGAATCGTCAAGAGCCGGAATAGTGACCGAGTCGGGGGTTCCGGAATAGCGGTCTTTGGGGTCGATGGTATAATTCAGCGCCGAAGAAGAAAGCCCCAGGGGTACGGCAACCGAAGCGGCCAAAGCAAGGGTCAAGGCTGCTCTGACTGTTTTTTTAACAAAGTTCATTTGCTGTTTCTCCTTTTTTAATGTTTTAAACGAGACCGAAAAAATCCGTTCCCGATTTAACCGAAAAAATCATGCGTTCGGCAGAGCCGCCGCAGGGCGGCCGTTTCCCGTTTTTCTGCGTTTTTCAGCAGACTGTAATGTCGCTTAAAACACCCAGTATTCGGGAACCATGCCAAGCTCGTCAATGTAGAAGGTGCTTCCCTGCATCGAAAGCTCGGTGAAGTCGAAGAAGAGGAATACCTCCTTCATAACCACCGAGGAGCCGGGGCCTGCGGGTGAGCTTGTGGAGGCGGCGAAATCCTCAATGGGGAACGCAAGCCATCCCTTATAATCCCGAACGCTTGAGCCCTGTGCGGTTCCGAAGCAGCCGTCTCCTCCGTGATAAAGCTTCTTCCAGGTTTTTTCACCGTCGGCAAGATAATAGAAGGGTGTTTCCGCTCCGTCTTTATTATCGGTGGTGTAAACCGTTCCGTTTCGGTCGATAAGGCCGAGATTTGCCTTTCTGAAGTCAACCCCGGTAAGGTCTACCCATATTCTCAGATACTTGCTGTTTCCGACAGCCGTCGGAGTGTCAAGAGAAATACCGATGCTGCTGTTATCTATTCTTCCGATGCCGTCGAAAGAGGTCTGATTGCCGTTTTTGAGTATGGCAAGAGCGGCGGAATTTCTGAAGCCCTTTCCGTTTGCGAGAGAAAGAACGGCGGGCGTTTTGGCATTGCAATCGAAGGGAGCTGCGTCAAAGCCCTTAATGCGGGCTGTGGGAAGCTTTCCTGCCTCGAGGTCGATGATCTGTCCCGCGAAGGGGCTGTCTCCGATGGTCTCGGTGGTTTCGCCCTTCTCGGCGGATTTAACGCTGTCGTAGGAGATCCATTCGTTTGTTACGGTGGCGGCATTGCCGTTTTCTCCCTGCTTAATGGTAAAGATACGGCCTCCCTGTGTTTCGGGACTGGGCTGGTTTGTGTTATAGCTGCCGTACATGTCGGTGGTAAGAGCGCCGCCAAAGCCAAGCTCTATCCCCTTCCACATTCCGGACGAATTGTTGATGTGGTCGTGTCCGACATAGAAGCCCTTAACATCGCCGCGGGCAAGAAGGGTGTCAAACATGTGGGAGTTGACCGGACCGCAGGAGCAGCCCTCCTTATTCACTCCGGTAAAGTTGACCGAAGCGTCGTCACTGTTTTCGTAAACGTTGATAAACTCGGGCAGGCAGACATGACCGAACATAATTGCCGGAATTTCGGCCTTGTTGTAGTTCTCCATAATTGTGGAGGTGTTGTAGTACCAAAGCTGCTGGTCGTATTTTATGAAATCGTAGGTGCTGTTTTCGTGACCCGGAACCGAAGTGTAATAGCCGTTTTTGATGTATTCGCTGTCCTTGAATTTATAAACCGATTTGTCGATATTTTCGTTGTAGTCGCCGGTATCAAGACACCATACATTAAAGGCAATGGAGGATTCGTCGTTTGTCAGAATCGGAAGAACATAGTTGCCTATTCCGAAAATATCTTCGGGGCCGGCAGTGGCCACGCAGTGGGCATAGCTTTCGTAAATTTCCTGCTGACGCCACTTTCTTACCTTGGTGTTGATGGCATCGTGCTTTCCGACATCGTTATCGTGGTTGCCGTAAACGACGGCCCAGGGAATACCGTCCTTTTCAAGTCTTCCGACCATGGTATCAACATAACGGATGAAATCCTTTTCGTCATTCAGGGGATTTGGCCAGATCTGGTCTCCCGTGATCACGACAAGGTCGGGATCGGTGGCGTCAACCATGGCATTGAAGCGCTTCATGGTTCCGTCCTTTATGGTTTCGTTGGCATTACAGTTGTCCTGGAAGTCGGACACCTGAAGGACATTAAAGGTTCCGTCCTCGCGGCATTTAAGCTTAACCTTCATGTTAAGAGCCTTCTCCACAACCGCCTTTTCGGCCGGGAATTCCACCGGCTTTCCGACAGTGCGTTGAAGGATGAGCAGTGCGTCCGCCGCATTTACGGCAGCCGCGTCTCCATCGTCTGTCGAGCCGTCGACATTGGCGCGAAGCTTTTGTCCGTCTGTAAGGGTGATTTTTCCCACCGAATTAAGCAATACCATTAAAGCGTCCACGGCGCTTATATCCGAAGAAAGGTTGACATCTCCGTAATATACATCGGATTGCTTTGATTCTTCAAGTGCGGGAATGGTTATTTCATCGGCCGTTCCGATATATCCTTCTCTCGGGTCGGTGGCGTCTGCCGAGGCAAAGACCGCTCCCGAAAAAGCAACCGACACCGCAAGAACGGCCGAAAGGCACCCCTTTGCCATATCTTCAAACAGTTTCATCTTGATTCTCCTTTTCGTGCCGCAACCGTCTTAAAACGAATTTATTGTCCCACACAAAACGCTTTTCCGACACATTTACCGCACATTTTTTGCTCGAAAGGCGCCGCCTTCTACCGACACCTATATACAATGAAATAATATCACAAATATATTTAATAGTCAACCGTAAATTTATAATTATTCGACGAAATTCCAAATAAAAACATCTATTTGCAATTTAAACCACCCATAAATTCAATTAATTACACCAAAGAAATAATGTCTCTAAAAAGCCTTGTTAAAATATATAAAAAGCCAAACGGACGGACACGCAAAATCTGCGTTCCGCCCGTTTTTGTTCCGTTATCGGCTGAAAAAGCTGTTTTTTGTATGGCCGAATATTTTCCGAAGCTCGTCCCATAAGGTTTTGCAAAAATTTTTAAAAAGACTTTTGCCGCATTTTCTTTTCTAACGCCGTTTATCCGAATGCTACTTTGCCGTGCGGTTGATAAATCTGGCAGTCAGCTTTGAGTAAACGATTTTTTGGCTACTGTAAAGCCCGTAATATCCCGAAAGAGCAAAGCTCACGGCACAGGCAACGGCAAAAAACACCGTTCCCCCTCCTCCGAAAAGCTCAACACTGAGAAATATCGACGCCACCGGGCAGTTGACCGCTCCGCAAAAGGTGGCAATAAGCCCCACGGCGGCGGCAAAGCCCGGGTCAACACCCAAAAGCCCGCCCGCAACACAGCCGAAGGAGGCTCCCACCGCAAAAGCAGGCACGATTTCTCCTCCGCGAAATCCCACAGCCAGCGATATTGCCGTAAAAACAAGCTTTAAAGCAAAGTCCCAAGGCTCGGCCTGTCCCTGTAAAACGGCCCGTTCGACAATGTTCATTCCCGTTCCGTTATATTTTTGCGAGCCGACTGCAAGGGTCATAACCACTATGGCGGCAGAGCCCACGAGCATTCTTATATAAACATTTTTTAAAAGCGATTTAATATATCTCGCCGTCGCCTTCATGGATACGCAAAATGCGATGCTAAGCAGTGCGCAAAGCCCGCCGAGAAGCACAATCCTTGCGGTATTTCCCACCGAAAGGGAGGGTACGGCAATGCCCTCAAAACGCTCGGGAACGGTACCGAGCAGCCCCGAAACGCCGAAGGCGGTAACGGAAGAGGCAAGGCAGGGAAGCAGGGCGGCATAATAAAGCTGTCCAACGCTTATGACCTCGATGGTGAAAACCGCGGCGGTCAGCGGAGTACCGAAAACGGCCGAAAAAACGGCGCTCATTCCGCACATTACCACAACGCTCATGTCTTTTTCGTTAAGCCGAAAGAGCTTACCCACCGCCGAGCCGATGCTTCCGCCCAGCTGCAGCGAGGCTCCCTCCTTTCCCGCCGAGCCGCCCACAAGGCTTGTTACGGCGGTGGAAACAAATATGAGCGGTGCGATTATAACCGGCGGATGATCCTTGTCTCTCACCGAGCTTATGACCTGATTGGTGCCGCCGTTGTCGCTCATTTTATTTATTCGGTAAAGGTGGGCGATGATAAGACCGCCCAGGGGCATGGCATAGATTATGTTTTGATATTTGCCGCGCAGCTCGGCCGCTCCGCTGACGAGGGCGTAAAACAGCGCCCCCACCGCTCCTCCGACCGCTCCGACAAAAAGGGCTATTCCCACCCATTTCAAAAAGCCGGTTATAAAGTGAGCGAAAGGCTCGGATTCATTTTTTGCGTTAATGTTCATTTCTGCTCCCGTAATTTGCGATTGATAATCGGATAAGCTTGGCGGCGCCCGCAACTGTCGGACTGTCTTTCCCGTTGCCGGGCGGCTGCCTGACCTCGCCGTTAGTCTTTACCTCATTATGCTTTGTTTTGTCCCGTAATGCTTTTGACCGCTGTCGCTTTTTTACCTTACGGTAAAGAAAATGTGCGGCCGCTTTTCGGGGCGGTTTTCTCCGAAGGTCAGCGCCTTTTTAAAATGCTCGGCGGCAGAGCCGAGAAGATCTTTGTCCGACGCATATAATACGGCCAGCGTATCTCCCTTTTCGACCCTGTCCCCTGCCGTTTTTTCAATTTCAATTCCCGCGCCGAAGTCGATAGAGTCATCCTTGGTTCTTCTGCCCGCTCCGAGGGAGGCGGCGCAAAGGCCTATGCTTTCGGCGTTTACCGCAGTGATATATCCGGCTTTTTCCGACTTTATTTCCAAGCAGTGCTCCGCTTTTTTCAGAGACGAAAGGTCTCCCCCCTGAGCGGTTATCCAGCTTTCGAATTTTTCAAAGGCTTTTCCGTTTTCAAGGGCTTCTCTTACCGAGCCCTCGGCCGATTCCGCCGAAATACCCTTGCAAAGCGACAGCATATTGGCCGACAGCTCGACGCATATATCTTCAAATTCCCCGTGGCGGCGGCCCTTGAGCACCTCTACGGCCTCCATGACCTCAAGAGCGTTGCCCACAGTCCTTCCGAGGGGCTTGTCCATATCGGTTATAAGCGCGGCGGTGTTTCGGCCGTGAGCCTTGCCTATCTTAACGCATATTTCGGCCAGCCTTTTGCCCTCCTCGGGGGTTTTCATAAAGGCACCGCTTCCGACCTTAACGTCAAGCACGATGTTTTTGGCTCCCGCCGCAAGCTTTTTACACATAACGCTCGAAGCGATAAGAGGAATGCTGTCCACCGTTCCGGTGACATCCCGAAGGGCATAAAGCTTTTTATCGGCAGGGGTAAGCTCGCCGGTCTGGCCGATGACCGCAACGCCTATCTCCCTTGCCTGCCTTTTAAACTGCTCCTCCGAAAGAAAGGCATTATATCCCGCTATGCTTTCCAACTTGTCGATAGTCCCGCCGGTGTGGCCTAGACCTCTGCCCGACATTTTTGCCACAACTCCCCCGAGGCAGGCAACAAGCGGCGCCACCACAAGGGTGGTCTTGTCCCCCACCCCGCCGGTGCTGTGCTTGTCGCAGGTAAGGCTGCCGAAATCCGACAGATCAAGACACTCTCCCGACAGAGCCATGCATTCGGTAAGATCCACCGTTTCCCTTTCGGTCATGCCCTTAAAATATACGGCCATAAGCAGAGCCGAGGCTTGATAATCGGGAATACTGCCGTCGGTATACCCCTTTATAAAGAACTCGATCTGTTCCTTTGAAAGCTCTCTGCCCTGTTTCTTGTCGGTTATAATGTCATACATTCTCATAAACCGGTCTCCTTAATCGGCGGGTATTTTTGTGTCCTTTGTGTTGTGCCCCGAGGTGTTAAGCAATCAATTTCTCAAGTCACAGCCTCTTATACATCGGCACACAAGAAATTATCGTTCCAACATCAAAGTGAAAAGCCGAGGGGCATAATATCCTTTAGCTTAAAGGTTTTAATCTTTTGTCCGTCCGTTAAAATAATTTCAAAATCTTCCTTGCAAAACTCGGTCAGCACCTGCCGACAGGCTCCGCAGGGAGGACAGTATTTTTCTATTTTATGATTTTTTCCGCCCACAACGGCGATTGCCTTAAAATCCCGTTCCCCGTCGTTAACGGCGCGGAAAACGGCGTTGCGCTCGGCACAGCAGCAAAGGGAAAATGATGAGTTTTCAATATTCGCGCCGAGATATACCTTACCGTCTCCGCAGTAAAGTGCCGCGCCCACATTAAAATGAGAATAGGGCGCATAGGATTTTTCCATGGCCTTTTTTGCGGCGTTTATAAGCTCCTGTTCCTTCATACCGTCATCTCCTTCAAAAAGCTCTTTCCGTTTTCGGGCAGCTTTACCCCTAAAAAGTCGCAAACGGTCGCCCCGATGTCGGAAAAGCCTTTCCTTACACCGAGATTAACGGGTTTGACCGTTTTGCCGTAAACAAGCAGGGGAATATATTCTCTCGTGTGATCGGTGGAATCGGTTTTGGACGGATCGCAGCCGTGATCGGCGGTTATCATAAGAATGTCGTCCTCCCGCAAATGGGGAAGGAAATTGAAAAGCCAGCCGTCAAACTCGGTCAGCGCCGCCGCATATCCGTCGGGATTTCTCCTGTGGCCGAAAAGCATGTCGAAATCAACAAGATTTAAGAAAACAAGGCCGTCAAAATCACGCTGTGCAAGCAGAAGGGTCTTTGCCATTCCGTCGGCATTGCCCTTTGTGGGAATTTCCTCGGTGGTGCCGGTGTGGGCAAAAATATCGCCTATCTTTCCGACGGCAATAACGCTTTTCCCCGCATTTTTAATGTTGTCGAGCATTGTATCTTCAGGCGGCGCAAGAGAAAAATCGTGCCGATTTGGGGTGCGTTCGAAATCGGGGTACTCTCCGATAAAGGGGCGGGCGATGACCCTTCCGACGGCGTTTTCTCCCTGCAGGATCTGCCTTGCCACGCGGCAGTATTCATACAGCTTTTCGGGGGGTACTATGTCCTCATGGGCGGCAATCTGAAAAACACTGTCGGCCGAGGTATAAACGATAAGGTCGCCGGTTTTCATGTGCTCCCTGCCGTAATCCTTTATGACCTGCGTGCCAGAATAGGGCTTGTTGCAAATCACCCTTCTGCCCGTCAGCTTTTCAAACTTCTCTATGATGCCTTCGGGAAATCCGTTAGGATATGTGGGAAAGGGGGTTTTTGAAACGAGCCCCGCAATTTCAAAATGGCCGGTGGTGGTATCCTTGCCCACCGACAGCTCACGAAGCTTCATGTATGCGGCAGAAGGGTTTTTAACGGAACTGCCCGCATTTATGCCGTCGATGTTAAAAAGACCCATTTTGCCCATTTCGGTCAGGTGAAACATTTCCGAAGCTGCGGCCGCTTTAATTGTCGAAGCGCCCTTATCTCCGAACCTTTCGGCGTCGGGAGCCTCGCCTGCACCGAAGCTGTCCAGCACGATCAAAAACACTCTTTTCAAGATACCTTTCCCCTTTCAAAGGTTTAAAACCGGTCGGTCGGCATATTGCCGTATCCGCAAAATTCAGCATCAAAGGCAGTTGTCAAAAAGCCTCGCGCAAAGGTGCAACACAAGAAAAAGCGACATCGGGAATTTCCCAAAGCCGCTTTTTACAGTCTGCTTTAATTAGTTTTCAAGAGCCTTTGCGGCTTTGACAACACGGCTGGTTCCCAGTCTCGAAGCGCCGAGCTCGATAAACTTTTCGGCATCCTCAACGCTCTTAATTCCGGCAGAAGCCTTTATCTTGAGAGCGTCAGACTTGTTCTCGTTGAAGATCTTGATGTCTTCCTCGTTTGCGCCGCGGGAGGAATAACCGGTGGAGGTCTTTATGTACTCTGCACCGGACTCGGAAACGATTTTGGTGATCTTTGCTCTTTCCTCGGCGTCAAGCTCGCTGGTCTCGACAATGACCTTTAAAAGCTTGCCGTGGCAGGCGGCCTTAATAGCCTTGATCTCGCCCAGAAGATCGTCGTATTTCTTGTCCTTCATCCAGCTGATGTTGATGACCATATCAATTTCGTCGGCACCGTTTTTAACAGCATCCTCGGTCTCGAAAACCTTGGTGGCGGTAGTGTTGGAGCCGTGGGGGAATCCGATAACGGTGCAGATGGGGAGCTTATCCCCTACATATTCCTTGGCCTGCTTAACATAGATGGGGGGAATGCAGCAGGAAGCGCAGCCGTATTTGATGCCGTCGTCCAGCACCCCTTTGATCTGTTCCCAGGTGCAGCCGGGAGCAAGCAGGGTATGGTCGACCTTTGCAAGAATGTCTTTAAGTTCCATTTTTATTATCTCCTTTGGATTAACTTCACGTAACAGTATATCATATAATTTGTTTTTTTCAAGATAATTTTACCTAAAAAAAGCGGCAGAACAAAAAATTTGTCCCGCCGACCTTTTAACCTCAAAAATTTAATGAGCAAGGACTTCATATCGGCACAAAGCGCTGCCCGAGAAATCATTGTATCGCAATCGGCTGCACAAATAAAGGTGCCTATAAAACCTTCGAAAGGAAGTCCTTGAGCCTCGGATTTTTCGGATTTTTGAAAAACTCCTCCGGCTCGGCCTCTTCCTGAATTACGCCCTCATCGATAAAGAGCACCCTCGAGGCCACCTCTCTTGCAAAGCCCATTTCGTGGGTGACGACCGCCATGGTCATTCCCTGAGCCGCCAAAGCCTTCATAACCTCAAGCACCTCGCCCACCATTTCGGGGTCAAGAGCCGAGGTGGGTTCGTCGAAAAGCATAACATCGGGATCCATTGCAAGCGCGCGGACGATTGCCACACGCTGCTTCTGCCCGCCCGAAAGCTGGGAAGGATAATCTCCCGCCCTGTCCTCAAGGCCCACCCTTGAGAGCAGCTCAAGAGCCTTTTTCTCGGCCTCGTCCTTGGTCAGCTTTTTAAGCTTAACGGGGGCGAGGGTGATGTTCTGCAAAATGGTGAGGTGGGGAAAAAGGTTAAAGTGCTGAAAAACCATGCCCATCTTCTGACGGTGGAGGTTAATGTCGGTCTTGGGGTCGGTTATGTCGGTTCCCTCAAAATATATCTTGCCGGAGGTGGGCTGTTCGAGAAGATTGAGGGTTCTCAAAAAGGTGGATTTTCCCGAGCCCGAGGGTCCGATTATAACCATCACATCGCCCTGTTCGATATTAAGATCAATGCCTCTTAAAACATCGTTGTCGCCGAAGCTTTTGTGTAAATTTTCAACCCTGATGATTTCCATGCTTTTATCCCCCTTACCGCGCTTCGGATTTTCTCAGTCGTCTTTCGATAACGCCGAGTCCCAGTGTGAGCAGCTTTATGATGACAAAGTATATGACCGCCGTTCCGATAAGAGGCATAAAGGCCTCGAAGGTTGCGCTCTTGATAAAGTCGCCGGCCTTTTGTATGTCCACAAGTCCCACATATCCCACAATGGCCGTTTCCTTAATAAGCACGATGAATTCGTTGCAAAGAGCGGGAAATATGTTTTTGACCGCCTGGGGAATGACAATGCTCAGCATTGTCTGACGGCCGTTAAGTCCGAGAGACCGACCGGCCTCGGTTTGTCCCTTGTCGATGGACAGAATTCCCGCGCGGATTATTTCCGAAACATATGCGCCGGAATTTATTCCGAAGGCGATGGCGGCTATTATCCACTTTTCCCACTGGACGGTGGCGAAAATGACAAAATAAATTATCATGAGCTGGGTGACCGAAGGGGTTCCGCGGATAACATCGGTATAGACCTTTCCGATTCCGCGGAGAAGTCTTCTGTGCGAAAGATTGCAAAGGGCTATGAGAAGTCCGATAAGTATGCCTAAAGCAACGGCAAGCAGCGACACCTTAATGGTGACGCCGATACCGTTTAAAAGAAGCATATAGCGAGCGTCGCGGATAAAACATCTGTAAAAGGTGTTGCTTATATCAGCAAACCATTCTGAAAACCATTCCATAAAAAATTCCTTTCCTCAAAGTCGGGTAAGGGTCTAATTTTTTTGCACGACATTCGGCCGCTGTCGGCCTTACGCCGACGATTGCCGACCTAAAAGGGAGAGTTTGTCGTATCTAAAGCAAAAGATGTGGATTTATCAAAGCCAAGCCGTATTAAAAGCTTAAAAAGGGACCATCGCTGACAAGTGACAGTCCCTTAATTGTTTTTAAAGGATTATTCCTCGGTTGCCTCGGCATATTTTGCGGCATACTCGTTGACCTTTCCGTCGGCGAGAAGCTTATCGATAGCCTTGTTGATTTTTTCAAGAAGCTCGGTGTTGTCCTTGTTTACGGCAACTGCATATTCCTCGGTTTCGAATGCCTCGGAGTCCTCAACGATTTTGAGGCCGGGGTTATCTTTAACATACTTGGAGGCGGTGGCCGAATCGATAACAACAACATCGCACTTGCCGTTTACAAGCTCCATAACGGCCTCGGTGCCCTTCTTGAAGGACTCGTAGTTATAGCCCATTTTCTTAACGCAGGTCTCGCCGGTATATCCCTGGATAACAACGATCTTCTTGTCGGCCATGTCGGCTGCCTTTGCGATGGTGGAATCTTCTTTAACGATCATGACCTGGGTTGCCTTGTAGTAAGGGGTGGAGAAGTTGACCGATTCTTTACGCTCGTCGGAAGCGGTCATTCCGGCAATAACGGCGTCGATCTGCTTGTTCTGAAGAGCAACGAGAAGGGAGTCGAATTCCATGTTCTCGATTTTTGCGGTTGCACCGTTCTGCTCGGCGATCTCCTTTGCGATGCATATGTCGATTCCGTCGAACTCGTCGATGACGCCGTTGGCGGCAACAAACTCAAAGGGAGGGAATTCGGCGTTGGTTCCGAATTTTATAACTTCGGCAGTTTTCTGAGCTTCGCTGGCGTCGGGGGCGGTTTTGTCATCGTTTTTTCCGCAACCTGCAAAAAGGCAGGCGGTAAGGCACACTGCAAGTACCAGACAAATAATTTTTTTCATAATAAATTCTCCTTAAAAATTCCTGAATTAATTTCTGACGGTATAATAACACACTGTTTTTGAAAAATCAAGTGTTATTTGAAATTTTTTTCACTTTTTATGAATTTTATTTCAGTCCTCGTCGAAATAATCCTTTTCGTTAAGTCTGAGCGTGCGCCCGTTTTTAAGATGAATAAGTATTTTATCGTCGTTTATGTCATGGCTTGCCTCAACCGATTCGATGTTATATTCTCCGTCGGGAGAGGGCTCAAAAATCGTCACAAACCGCATGTTTTCGCCATTTATCTCACATTCAGCCGTGGGGAGCGGCCAAAAAACTCCCGGCACCTCGTTACATCTGAAGCCCTGAAAATGCTTCTCGTCGGCGCGATAAACGGCAGTGCTTTCAAGGGTGTGTATCATCTTTATTCCCACGCCGCTTTTTGTTTTAACCCTAAAGCTTTTGTCGGAAAATTCATATTCCCCGTCGGCAAAATGCCATATGGCAGTGTATTTATGCATATTTTTATCGTCATTATACATTCTGTCGATAACCGCCACAAGGGGATTTGTCCCCTCGGGATTTTTTATCCAGATGACCCTGCGAAAATGCCGCACGGCCACATCCTCTTTGCCGTAATGCTCGTTATACCACCCGGAAGCACAGTCGAAATAATCGTCCGATTTAAAATATACATCGGCCTTGGCAGTAAGAACGGCCGGGTCCCATTTGTGGTTATCCCTGCACCGCTGTGAAAGCCCGTCCACCGTAACGGTGTTATGTCCCGGGGTGAGCAGCGAATAGTTAAAAAGCTCGGAGCCGTCGTAGGCCGCCCTGCCGGCCTCGGGCAGAAGATATTCTCCGTAGGCGTGTATAAGCACCTCAAGCTTGTCCTCGTGCTGGTGGCCGAAGCCGAAGCGCGCCGCATTAAAGAAGCACCAAAAGGCCTTTTCGCTCCAGTCGCTTCTGAAGGTCACATATCCCGAATATGGCAATATATTTGAAAGAACTTCAGGCTCCTCCCCTTCACTTCTGTTTGTTTTAAGATAGAGGAAATCCTTTCTTTCGGGGAAGAAGTCGGCGGAACGGGCAAGGGTAAAGCTTGTATTGAAATCTGCTCCGTCGTTTAAATTAGGAACATTAAGGTCGGGCTTGACGATGCAGGGGTATACATCATACATCTTTTCAAGAGCCGCCAGCATCTCTTTCGGAGGCTGTTTGCCCGCCTTTTTAAAGACAAGCATGACCTCCTCGTAGTTGTTGACCACCACCTGATGATAGTTGGTGGTAAGCTCCTGCTGAAATCCGTCGGCAAAAAGCTGAGCAGTCAGCTGCTCCAAAAGCTTTGACGTAGCAAAATGCTCCCACTCTCCGGCCTTTTTGAAAAAAGGGAAACGCACGGCAATATGGGTAAGGCCGTTCATTTCCATAATGAGCCAGTTGGAGGTGGTAAACCACTTGGTTATTCTCAGGGCATGCTCATAAACGCATTTGAAGATGTTGACGAAATCCCGCCCGTTAAGAGAGGGAGAACGGGAAAAGGTGCATATAGCCACCGGCCAGCTTCCCAGCATTCTTATTCCGCATTCTATGGTGCGCCAGAAGTCGGTCTCCCCGCCCGCAACATCAAGAGGTGCCGGAGAGGCCTGCATTATCCAGCTCATAATAAGCTCGCGGAATCCCACGGCATATTTTTCGTCCCCCGTTTCGCGGTAGGCGTTCATTAGGTAGAAAAATTCGTGATGCCGCTGAAACTGCCAGGTGAATTCGCGGTATCCGTCGGGAGTGGGATTGTAAAGCCAGTCGACCACATCTTTGTCGAACTGATGCTCCACCCCGCAGGAAACAAAATCGTGGCGAAGCACCCTGTCGGCCGCTTCAAGGGGTGTATCGGTATTAACGCAGTCCACACCCGCCATACTGACCCCCACATCGTCGAACATATGGGGGTCCAAAAAGCCTTTTATAAACTTTTCAAACTTGTCAAGGGCGCCGTCGATGTCTCCGCTTTGAGCCATTTTGTCGGCACCGCGAAGGGCGTCGTATTTATTGCAATCAATGACCTGCGTAAAAAAGAATTCGTCGCTTACCTGATTTTCGATTGCCTTTCGGTCATATTTTTTTAAAGTCATATTTTTCCCCTGAAATCGATTGATTTTTGTTTCAAAAAGCGGTTTATAAACCTTTGCGGCTGCCGCTTTGAAGGGACAGCCTTGTTTTTAAACCGCCGTTTTTAAGCTTTTATTCTATAATTTCAAACTTTCCGCTTGCGGTGACGCGATATTTTGGCTCGCCTCTGTAAATATTTCCGACCGCCATAACCTTATCAACCGTTTTTTCAACATTGAAATCATAGTTGTTATGTCCAAAGTCGTTAAATATTCCCGAAACATAAATGTCTCCGCCGAAGCAGTCGAAAAGGGTGGCTCCCGCGTTGTTTACGTATCCGCCGAACAGTTCGACCCTTCCGCTTCCGAAAATTCTGAAAGAGAATTTCGGCCTTCCCCAGCAGGCAAGATTCACGGCCGAGATTTTGCCCGAAAAATCGTTGCCGGTCAAAATATAGTCAAGGTCGCTTCCCGGGAGGTTAACGAGCTGAGGATCAATGAGCTTTATTTCACCCGATCCTTCGGCATAAACCGCTATGTTGCCGCAATCGACTCCGTGGCTTATCGCCGTTGCGTTTTTGGCTCCGTCAAGCACGGTAAGCCCCTTGTACGCACCGTAAACAAAGTTGTGGAAAAGCAGCTCGTTTTCGGAAGCTCCGATAACAAAGGGCTGACTGTTCGCCTTGACATATTCAAGGCGGGTGTCAAAATCGGAATGAGCCTTCTGCTCTAAACGGTCTTTGGCGGTATACCATGCGTTGGGGGTATAATGTACATCCCGTATAATGCCGTCGGCGCTTCCCGCTCCCACGACTATCCCGCGATAGACCGGCGTTCCCCAAATGTATTCGACATAGTGCCGATCACACTTCTCGCTTGCAAAATCCACGCCGTTGTAGGAATTGATAAAAGCGGTATTTATAATGTAAACATCACTTCCCGCTCCCCTGGCCGTAAAGGCAAAGGGGTGTATATCGTCGGTGGATTGCAGATAATAGTGAACACCGATTCCCCTTAATCCGGCGTTGGACCGAAGGGTGAAAAGCGCCTGACCGTTCTCGTTATCCCTTCCGTAATCGGTGTATATCATGGTTTTCGGGAAATAATTCGGAATGTCCTCGCATCCCCTTATTTCTATTCCCTCATAAACCGTCACAGGTGCGGTCATATAATAATACCCGCCGGGAATATATACCGTTCCGCCGGTTTCCTTTAGACTGTCGACGGCGTTTTGCAGGGCTGCGCTTATATCGGTGCGCTGTGCAACCGAGTCGTTAAGATTGACAAAGGCGTCACTCTTGGGATAAAGATCGGTTCTGCGGGAGCAGTCAACCTGCGTATCGGGCAGCTGAGAAGCATTACTCAAAAGCTTATATTTGTCCCCTCCCGACGAAAAGGAAGTATCCACAAAGGAATATTTATCGGTATAGGTAAGATAAGGCGCGTCGCCGTTTGAACTTATCTCACACTTTTCGGTCACAAGGGTGCTTTGCCCCCTGTTTATTATGGCGTATTTACCGCAGCTTTCGACCTTGCAGTCGGCAAGAGTCAGGGCGACAGAGGCCGCCTTGTCGAGACAGATTGCCGCCGCGCCCTCGTTTCCGTAGGCCGTGAATTCGCAGTTTGTAAGGTTGAGCCACTTGTTATTGTTTATATACAGGGCATAATAACAATCGGTAAACTTTGAGCCGTATAAATGGCCGTTGGCCGAGCCTTTCCCGGTGGGCTCAAACCTTATTCCTATGTTGTAGCCCTCGATATTGAAGTCGGAAAAATATGTCCAATCGACCATTCCCGCCTCAAAGCCCACGGCATTTCTCAAAAGCCAGGTGCGAAGCACCTTTTTGTCGGGCAGATTTTGCTGGCCGCTTTCAAGCCAGTATTTATAGGAAAAGCTTATTCCCTCAAATCGACCGATGTCAAGGCTTCCGTCAAGAGCAATACCCGTTTTAAGAGGCGTTCCGCTGATGTCCCTCAGGGTCTGGAGAGAATTGTTTTCTCCGGATGAAAGGTCGACCGCTTTGTATGAATTTATGAAATTAACATTTTCGAGCAGTATACCCTCGCTTCCGTTTTGGGTAACGGTGTAAGGATACGGAATGGGAGCGCCGTAGAAAAACTGCTGCTCGGGATAATAAAAGGCTATGTTTTTAAGAGCGCTTTGAAAGTCCATAACGACGGCGCTTTGAGCCTCCTCGTCTCCCTTACCTCCGTATATAAGAAGAAAGGATGCGGGTTTTCCGTCTTTGTCGGTTTCCCCTTCAAGGGCAACGCCGGTGGGCAGCTTAATGCTGTCCGACAAAACATATTTGCCGGCCGGTACAAACACCGTTCCGCCCTTTTTCGAAATCTGAGCCACTGCGTCGATAAAGGCAAGGGTGCTGTCTGTCTTTCCGTCTCCCGACGCACCGAAATCGGTAACGGTCATATCGGCAACCACCGTCCGTCCGTTCCCGTTTTCGGGTCGCAAAAGCTTCGCAGAGCGATCCTCGGGAAAGGAATTTTCGGCTGCTTCAAAGGAGGCTGCGACGGGATATTCGGGCTTTTGTTCAACGGCGGCCAGGGAACTTTCCACCGTTTTACTGCTTTTAAAAGCGGTTCTCTGAGGGCTTAAAAGGATAGATACTGCCAAAAGCGCGATTCCCGCCGCACAAAGGCAGGCCGCAAGCAGTGCAAAGGGCTTCCTTTTCTTTAAAAGAAAGAGCACGAAAAAAACAATTCCGCAGAGAAGAGTTGCCCCGCCTATCACCGCAATCGGTATATTTATTTTATAGGCCACGGTTTTAAAATCGTATCCGCCGAAGTTGGGAACGGCCGAAGAACCGTCGGGAAGCTGTTCGTCCGTGCCGTCGCTTAAGGCAGGCTCTGCCGTAGGATCGCTTACCTCGTCAAGACCCGGGTCCCCGTCGCTTATGCCGTCGGTCTTGTCACTGCAAAGCAGCGGCGAATACGAACCCATGTCGGCGGCAAAAGCCGAAAGGCAAAGACACACTGCCAAAAGTGCGGTTAAAATAACGGTGGCGGTTTTTTTCATTATACATCCTCTTTCTGTATGTTGGCAAAGGCTCCCCCGCGGGACAGGCTCTGTGCCGTAAGGTATATATTTGTTGTGCCGATTTTACACAACCATTATCTTATAAAGTTGGTTTGAAAATCTCTTTCGGGAGCCGGGGGCTCGATACCCTGCTTTTTGCCCGCCTCGAAGCATTTGAGCATCCATGCCATATTCCTTGCGAGATTTCGCATGGTCTGGAGTCCCTCGAGGTCGTTTGCCGTCTGCTCGGCGGTATTTCCGTGGACATTGTTCCAGTAGGTAGAGGGAACGGTGGGCATTCCGGCAATTCCGAAATACTTGTTCACGTCATCAAGAGAGGCGGTCGTTCCCGCTCTTCTTGCAGAGGCAACGGCGGCGCCGGGCTTATGGGCAAAAACGGCGCTTGCCGAATAAAATACCCTGTCAAGCACCGAAAGAAGCCTTCCCGAGGCGTGGGCATAATAGACCGGTGTTCCGAAAATAAATCCGTCACATTCCTTTGCCTTGTTGATGATGACGTTTACAATGTCGTCGTCGAAAACGCATTTGCAGTCGAGCTTCCGGCAGGCCTTACATCCGATACAGTCGCGTACCTCGACCTTTCCGAGATGAAGTATCTCGCTCTCGATTCCCTGCTTTTCAAGCTCTTTTGCAATTTCCGAAAGAGCGGTAAAGGTACATCCCTGCTTGTGAGGACTTCCGTTTAACATTAAGACTTTCATAAAAATACCTCCGTTTGATAAAATAAATGATAACGGCTTTTTTGTGCGGCACAAATAATAATATGCAGCCCGCAAAAGCAATATTTTTTCTTTTTTTGCGGATAAGCTTTTTACCCGTAAAGCATCTCAAATCACCGTCGATTCCCACCCGCAAAAGGCTTTGCCTCATAATTTAAAATCATTTTGCGATGTTGACGGGATTTCCCGAAAGATAGCTGCCCAAGTTGTCGGCCGCAAGAGAAATGAGCCTTTCTCTTGTTTCCCTTGCCGCCCAGGCGATGTGTGGGGTCATAATGCAGTTTTTGGCGGTCAGCAGAGGATTATCCTCCTCGGGCGGCTCCTTTGTGCAAACATCAAGTCCCGCTCCCGCGATCACTCCGTTGTTTAATGCGTCGGCAAGGTCTTTATCCACCACCGACGGCCCTCTTGCCGTATTTATAAGCCATGCCGTGCTCTTCATCTTTTTAAGATTTTCGGCGTTTATAATGCCTGTTGTTTCATCGTTTAAGGGGCAGTGGAGCGACACAATGTCGCTTTCCTCAAGCAGCGTATCAAGATCGACCTGCCTGTCCGGCTGATCACCCATGTCCCGATGGGAATAAAAAATAACATTCATGTTGAAGGCACGGGCAATTTTGGCCGTTTCCCTTCCGATTCTGCCGTAGCCGATAATACCGAGGGTCTTGCCTTTAAGCTCGAAAAGAGGTGTGTTCCAAAAGCAGAATTTCCGATAATCACGCCACTGTCCCGCCGTTACCGCATCGGCGTGAAGGGTAACATGGTTTGAAAGCTCCAGAATCAGGGCAAAGGTATGCTGAGCCACCGCCTCGGTACCGTAGGTCGGCACAAAGGTCACGGTAATCCCAAGCTCGGCCGCCGCCTTTACATCGACAACATTATATCCCGTGGAAATCAGACCGATGTATTTCGGGCGGGTGATCTGCTGCAATATTTCCCTTGTGAAAACCGTCTTGTTGCTGATTATTATGTCGGCGGCGTTACAGCGGTCGATAACATCGGCACGGCGGGTATAATCAAAGGCCTCGACCTCGCCGTATTTTTCAAAAGGCGCCCAGGAAAGATCCCCGGGATTACAGGTATATCCGTCAAGAATTGTAATTTTCATATATCTTCTCCATTCTTTCCTTGCAATAACGGCATATATATGTTATGATTGTCGGGCAGCGCGTTGCAAGACGCCCTTTCCCGACGGCAAAAGCATCGCCGCTTAATTTAAAACAGATTTAACAAATATGCGATATTGGATTTAACAACGGCATTATAAAATCAAATGTGTGTAAACTCAAAAATAAAGGGGTATTTTTATGGCAGAAACATTGACCGCATTTTTCCAAGGTCTCGGGCTTTCCAACGAAGTGGTAATTTTCATTATATCCATGCTTCCGGTGGTGGAGCTGCGCGGCGGAATAATCATGGCTGCGGTGCTCGGTATGAAATGGTATGTTGCCGTGCCCATATGCATTGTCGGAAATCTGCTTCCGATTCCGCTGGTACTGAAATTCGTCCGCAAAATTCTCGATTTTCTTAAAAGATCGAAACACCTTAAAGTATTCATCGAATGGTTTGAAAACCGCACCAAAAACAAGGGCAAAAACATCCAAAACGGATGGCTTGCGGGACTTATGATATTTGTGGGAATTCCCCTTCCCGGAACCGGCGCCTGGACAGGCGCGCTGGCCGCCGACCTTTTCCACATAGAGTTTAAAAAGAGCATGGTTGCCATTGTTCTCGGCGTGCTGATCGCCTCTGCCATTATGACAGTCGTTTGCTATGTTCCCGGCCTTTTTCTGTAAGATCTCACATAGCACGGCTGAAGCCCTCCGCGGCGGATAAGCGATTCTCAAACGGGCTGACCCTCTTTGCAATTAAAAAAACAGAGGCGTCAACAGCGTCAACAGCTGCGACAGCGGTGACAGCGGCGATAACGGCAAAAATAACAAACCTATCGGGCGGCGAATTACTTCGACCGTCCGTTTTTTTATCCCGACCTGCCGCACCCTTTCCCTGCGCCTCACCCGCAAGGCATTATTCCTCCTCGGAAATAATGTCCCTTATTTTTATAAAATCCTCAAGGGCGGCAGGCTTATTGTTGGGATTTCTGAGCAGTGCTGCGGGGTGGAATGTCCCCATCATTTTAACACCGTTTTTTTCGTATATTTCGCCATGCTGCACCGTGACCTTAAAGGCAGGGTCGATAAGGCGCTGGGCGGAAATTCTCCCAAGACATACGATGATTTTCGGGCGTATTATCCCGACCTGCTTTCTCAAATATCCGATGCAGGCCTCCTGCTCCTCGGGCTTTGGATCGCGGTTTTTGGGCGGGCGGCATTTAACCATATTGGCAATGTATACCTTGGTTCGGTCAAGGTCGACGGCTGCAAGAAATTTATCTAAAAGCTGCCCTGCCCTTCCCACAAAGGGCTCGCCCTTTAAATCCTCGTTTTCTCCGGGTCCTTCCCCTATAAACATTACTCCTGCATGCTCGTTGCCAACGCCGAACACAACATTTGTGCGGGTTTCGGCAAGCTCGCATTTTCGGCACCCGTTACATTCCGATTTAAGTTGGTCTAATGTCATTTTTTCACCGCTTTTCAACATTTTCTATTATTTTATCACACTTTTTTTAAATACTCAACGGTTATGACTTGAAAAAAAGTGATTTTTCTGCTAATATTATCGTTAGATATTAAATTGGAGTTGATTTTTATGTCAAAACCCGTTCTTATTGAAACATCCGCCCGCCATGTCCATGTGTCCAAAGAGGATCTCGAGACCCTCTTCGGAAAGGGATATGAGCTGACCCCCAAAAAGGATCTTTCTCAGCCCGGCCAGTTTGCCTGCGAAGAGAGAGTTACAGTTGTCGGCCCCAAGAGAGAGCTTAAGGGCGTTTCCATTCTCGGACCCGTCCGTCCCGAGACACAGGTTGAGATTTCCCTTACCGACGCCCGCTCCATCGGCGTTAACGCTCTTATCCGCGAATCGGGCGATACCGAGGGAACAAACGGATGTAAGCTTGTCGGCCCCGCCGGCGAGGTCGAGCTTGACCACGGTGTAATCTGCGCCAAGCGCCACATCCATATGACCCCCGCCGACGCCGAGAAATACGGTCTTGAGAACAAGCAAATCGTTTCGGTAAAGGTAGAGGGCACAGGCAGAGAGACCGTTTTCGGTGATGTCGTTGTAAGAGTAAGCGACAAATTTTCTCTCGCAATGCACATTGACACCGACGAATGTAATGCCGCCGGAATTTCTCCCAACTTCACAGGAGAGATAATCGGCTGAGCTTTCCCCGACCCGCTCACGGAGGTCTGAAAAACGGCGCTTCGGGGGTGACCTGCTCTTTTAACTTTTCCTTCGGCAAAATTCCGTTTTCTCGGGGTTTTGCCGAAATTTCTTTGGCTCGGCGCAGGATAAGCCGGATCTTTTACCCGAAACGAAGGTTAGTTTATTTATATGAAATACTTATGTTTATTCAATCCCCTTGCAGGCAACGGCAAAGGCGCAATGGCGGCCGAGGAGCTTATGCCTCTTATGAAGGGGGATAAGCTTGAATTCTGCGATCTGACAAAAATAAAGGATTTTAAAGAATTTTTCGAAAAGGCGGGAGATACTCCGCTGATTTTGTGCGGCGGTGACGGTACCCTCAACCGCTTCATCAACGATACCGACGGTATCGAGCTTCCCTCCTCTGTGTTTTACTATGCCACCGGAAGCGGAAACGATTTTTTAAACGATGTGGGCAAAAAGAAGGGCGACCGCCCTTTCAAGATAAACAAATACCTGAAATTTCTTCCCAAGGTCACGGTAAACGGAAAAACCTCAGCCTTTATAAACGGTATCGGATACGGTATCGACGGATACTGCTGTGAAGAGGGGGACAAAAAGCGCAATTTAAGCGGCAAGCGCATAAATTATACCCCCATTGCCTTAAAGGGGCTTTTCGGGGGATATGAGCCTGCCGACGCCACCGTAACGGTGGACGGAAAAACGGCATCATATAAGCGGGTGTGGCTTGCCCCAACAATGAACGGCCGATTTTTCGGCGGCGGAATGATGGCGGCGCCCAATCAGAACCGCTTAAACCCCCTTCACACCGTTTCCCTTATGGTTATGCACGGAAAAAGCAGGCTTCATACCCTTCGCGCCTTTCCGTCTATTTTCAAGGGAGAGCATATAACCAAGCACAAGGATATGGTCAAGGAATTTTTCGGCCACGAGATAACCGTAAAATTCGACCGACCCACCGCCCTTCAAATCGACGGCGAGACCATTTCCGGCGTAACGGAATATTCGGTCAGCGCCTGCACGATGCAAAACGAAGGCAAGGACGGCAAAATTCCTGTGTCGGCCGAAGCCTGACCGCCTGTTTTCACGGGTCGTTTAAGGCTCGTTACCCTTTATACGGCAAATCATAACCGGGGCGTTTTTATTAAGACTTTTAAAGGTCTTTTGTACAGGATGCCGCCGACGGATATGGCTTATAAACAGAACATAACGGCCAAAAAAACCGACCGTTAACAGACATAAAAACCCGCTGCGTTTTTTTGACGCAGCGGGTTTTTTAAGAATAATCAGGCCGTCAAGCCGATTATTTTGCCTTCGGATACTCGTTTCCGAGAAGATAGAGAGGAGCCTCGTCCTCTTCCACCTCGGGGAATCGGCCGACCTTGGCATAAAAGCGGGCAGATGAGGTGTCTGCATCCTTAATGGCGCCCTTGTAAGGCTCGGTGTCGACCGGCTCATAAAAGCGGTTGTCCTTGGAGTCGTCGTTGCACTGGCTGACCTCCCCCACAAGCACCTTTCCGTGGCCTTCCTCACCCCAGAAGGAATGATAAAGCTTTTTGGTGTTGGTGAGACTCATACCGGGGGTAAGACGGACAACGGTACCGGCAGGAACGGTATAATGTCTGCCGTCGACCTGAATTTCAACATCCTCCTCAGAAAGCTCATCGTTTTCGTCGGCTCCGTACACCTTGATCATAAGGTTTCCGCCGCCGCGGTTGATAATGTCCTCCTGCTTGTACCAGTGATAGTGGTAGGGAGTGACCTGATTTTCTTCAACGATCATGATTTTTTCGGCATAGACCTTTTTGTCGTCGGGATTGTGCGCGTTGCCGTTGCGGAGAGTGAAAAGGAAAAGACCGCAGCTGCGGAAATCGCCCGAGCCGAAATCCGTGATGTCCCAACCGAGAACATTGTTTCGGATTTCATCATATTCGTGATTTTTTTCCTTCCATTCCTCGGGGGTGAAGTATGCAAAGGGAGGAAGCAGGAATTTATGCTCGTCGAGGAAGGCGATGGCATCTTTTATGATTTTGTTGATTTCGGATCGTTTCATTTTAAAATCTCCTTTGATTAAAGGGCAACCTCGTCGGTATGCTCCTCCATAAATTTATAAATTTCGGCAAGAGGCTTAATGCCTGTGGAAGCGCCGAGCTCCATAACGCAGTGGGTTCCGACCGCGTTGCCCAGCTTTGCGGATTTTTCAAAATCGAAATCCTGAGCAAGTCCCGCAAGGAAGCCCGCACAGAAGGAATCTCCCGCACCTGTAGTGTCGGTGGGCTTTATTGAGAGATAGGTGGGAGCAAAATAGCCCTTCTTTCCGCCCTCGCGGATGTATGCGCCCTTTTTGCCGGCCTTTATGATGACATTTTTAACGCCCTTGGCAAAGAACACATCGGCAATGTCGTCGAAGTCTTCTTTTCCGGCAATTTTCTGAGCCTCTTCGATGCTGGGCATAAAGAGATCGAGGTGAGGCAGAGCCGCCTCAACGCCCTTCATCCAGCGACCGGTAGGATCCCATGCGGTATCCATAACGGTAAATTTACCCATGCTCTGAGCCTTTGCAAACATCTTTGCTGCAGGCTCGCCGTCAAGGCCGTGGGTCAGCAATGCGCCGGCGAGGAAAACAATGTCGGCGTCGGCGATAAGCTCGTCGGAAATATCCTTATCGGTCATGGCCGAGGTGGAGCCGCCGTTGTAAAGAAAGCTTCTCTCCCCGTCGGAGTTGACGCAAACGATAGAGGTGGTGGTCTGAACGCTTTCGTCCATAACGCAGCCTCTCACATCAACGCCCGCCTCCTTGCAGGTATCGTAAACAAAGTGGCCGAAAAGATCCTTTCCGAGCTTTACGCAAAGAGATACGGGTACGCCCAGCTTTGCAAGGTCGATGGAAGCGTTTGAAGCGCATCCGCCGACAAACATAGATGAGCTGTCGATAAACTGAAGCTCACCGGGAGTGGGCAGAGCGTCAACCGGTTTGATGATAACATCGGTCGTAACCGAGCCGATACAAAGTACTTTTTTCATTGTAATTCCTCCAAATCAAGAAGATATATCCATTTGATTATATAGCAGTTTTCCGTTAAGGTCAAGGGCAAAACCAAAAGTTTAATGTAATTACGGCTTAACGGCATCGCTGAAAGGGGCTGCCGACCGACCCGCCGACAAATTCTTTGATAAGGCGGTTAAACGCCGCAAGGCTGCTTCACGGCTGCACAATCGCCGCGGCTCGGCAGACGCGTCGGTCAAATCATTCAAATTTTTCGGCTATTTAAGCCGCGCTCTCCACTGAGCGTTCATAAACCACCTTGGGAAAAATCTTGCGGCAAAGCGGTGGAACTTGACAAAGCCGCCGAAAACCGAGAACTTTTTCCCCTTATCGGCATCGGCCACCGCCCTTTTGACAACATCCTTGGCGGTATAAAGCGGCTTGTATTTTTTAGGGGCGTGCTTGGCGTTTTCCTCGTCGGTGTGGTCGAAAAACTCTGTCGCCACCCACCCGGGACTTACCTGGGTAACCGAAATTTTCTTGGGTTTAAGCTCGAGAGCCAAGGCATAGCTGTAATGCTGAACAAAGGCCTTGGTTGAGGCATAGCAGTCGAAATAGGGCAGCGGATAAAAAGCAGAGGAAGAACAAAGCTCGATTATGTGCCCTCCCTTGCTCATGAAGGGAACGGTCAACTGGGTCATAACTGCAAGAGCCTTGGCGTTAAGGTCGATCATGTCGCAGGTGGCGTCTATCCCCACCTCGGCGACGCTTCCCATTTTCCCGAAGCCCGCGCAGTTGACAAGATAAGAGACCTCGGGCTTATCAAGGAAAAGCTGTTTAGAATATTCGTCAAAGCTGTCCCTGTTTAAAAGGTCAAGAGGCATAATTCTTACGGGGGTTTTAAGCTCATCTTTAAGCTCAAGAAGTCTTCCCTCCCGCCTTGCAATAAGCCACAGCTCGTCCAGTCCCTTTTTGTCCAACTCCTTGGCAAAGCAGCGCCCCATTCCCGATGAGGCTCCGGTTATTACGCCTATACTCATTTTTCCTCTGCCCCCTTGCATACATCTATAAATTCATCCCGACCGATGACCCTTTTAAGCTCATCGAGGGAGATCTCGACCGCCGTATTAGCCGTACCTGCCGCAGGATAAACCTTTTCAAATCTGTTTAAAGAAATGTCAAGATAAACCTCCGCCCCCTCTTTCGCTCCGAAGGGGCTCACCCCGCCCACGGGGTGGCCGGTCTTTTGCTCGACCTCGTCGAATTTCAGCATTTTCGGCTTGAATCCAAACTGCTGTTTGAATTTTTTACTGCAAAGCTTGTTGTCTCCGGCCGTTACTATTAAAATACAGTCCTCCCCGCTCTTGTCCGAAACGGCAATTGTTTTGGCGATAACCTCAGGAGGGACGCCGAGCGCCGCCGCGGCAAGCTCAACCGTAGCGCTTGAAACGGGAAATTGTCTGATGCGGTCGGAAAGCCCGAAGCTTTCGAGATGCTTTTCTACCCTTTCGATTGACATAAAAACACTTCCTAAAAGGTAATATGATATTTACGGCCCTTCAGAGCCGGCCCGGTTTAAAAGACAAGGCTTTTCTTTAAATGGGCAGGCATATGCCTGTTATCAAGAAGGGCTGCCCCCTTTTCATATGCCTTATAAAGGGCGGAGGGCTTTACTGCCAGTTCAACCGTTGTGCGGCCCGCGCCGTAGCGGTCGCGATAGGCCTGGGGATAAACGGGATCGGGATTGTATACGGCGGATGAGGTATCCACGCCTTCCGATTCCCCGTCCCTTACCATTCTCGCCACGACGACAAGTCGGGCGTTGTTAAAGTCGTAAATACAGGTTGAAAGGGTGAGAGTCTTGTCGCTTTCGGTTACATCCTGCACCGGAGTCGTTATGATCGACCGCTGATAGCAGTTTTGCAAAAACTCGTTAAATTCGCTTTGGGTGGAAAACTCATTTTTCATATAGTTAAAAACATTTCCGTTGTCATCCGAAGGATCGGCGTTTATAACAAAAACCGAGAACACCTTCCAGCGGGTCACCTTGGGAGAATAGATTGTGGTAAATTCAACAACGGGGTTTTCCTTGTAAAAATCAAGCTCACGGTATTTTTTAAGCTCGCCCATCATCTGACCGTCCCGCATGTGGTGACCGTAAAGAATGGTATTGGTGCTAAGCAGGGGACCCTTGGCAAAGGTGTTGTTCATATCGGCGAAAATGGCGCCGTATCTGCTGCTTTCCCCTTCGAAATTTGTGGTAAGATATTTATCGTTGTCGGTGGTCTTTACAACGGGGTTGTGGGTCTGAGTGTTGGGGACATTGAGCCATCCCACCGTTTCGGGATTTTCGTTTAAAAGCTCGTAAAAAGAGGTGTTGATGCCGTTTTTGTCAAGCAATCCGTTTTGGCTGAAAAGACTGTTTATACGGTCGACCTCATTGCGGTTTTTAATGCTCTGATAAACATAATCGCCGATGTATGTGGCTGACGCGGCAAAAATTATGACGCACAGCACAAGGATGACCTTTCTCACCTTGTCGGCCGCTGATTTTTTCTTGCGTTTTTTGCCCTGCGCGGCTTTTGCCGTGCCTGATTTTGAGGTGTTTTTTGCGGCCATTCGGCTGTTTTGCTCCTTTCCCTTCTGCTCACTCTTTTCCTGCATATCCTTAAAAATGTTTTCCTTTGAAAATGCTCGGTCGGAGGGGTTGACTCCGCCGAAAGCGGTTACTCCCGCCGCTCCTCCGCCTTGATTTTGTCGGGAAACAAAGGGCTTTACCGCTCCCGAAAAGACATCGCGGGAGGGGTCGTTATACGCCTTTTTCGTCGAAAGAAAATCGGCGTCCTTAAATATATAAAGCCTTACCATATTAAGCGCTTCCATTGCGCTTCTCAGCCTTATTTCCTCTCTGCCCTTTGAAGAAGGAATGTTAAGCTGCTTTGTGTAGAAATCCTTTCCGTCGAAAAGTGACACAAAAACCAGTCCGACAGGCTTTTTATCTGTTCCGCCGTCGGGTCCCGCGAGGCCGGTTATTCCTATTCCGATGTCGGCTCTGCCCTCGGTTTTTGCACCCTTTGCCATGGCCTCGGCCACCTCGGGGCTGACCGCTCCCACCCTGCAAAGCAGGTCGTCGCTGACCCCTAATTTTTCGTTTTTAATGCGGTTTGCATAGGCCGATATACCATATTCAAAAACCTGCGACGAACCCGACACATCGGTGAGCATCTTGGAAAGAAGTCCCGCCGTACAGCTTTCTGCCGTGGCAATTTTAAGGTTTCTGACCCTGAGATTTTCCACAACAACGCTTTGAAGATCAAGTCCCCTGTCGCTGTATACGGCGCTTTTGAGCCTATCCTCAATCTCTCCCGCCGTTTTGTCGCAAAGGGCGTTAAGCTCATTTTCATCTTTGCCCGAGGCGGTTATTTTTATTCTCACATCGCCGCCCGCCTCAATGTATGTTGCAACGGTGGGGAGTTTTCTTTCGATTATATCGGATATAGCCTCGGTTATGCCCGATTCCCCCGGGCCGAATACCTTGAGATTTTTCACAACCGATTTAAGGTCGAGAAAATCGGTAAGATATTCCGCCACCTGAGCAAACATGGGTCTGAGCTCTCTCGGCGGGCCGGGGAGAAGTACAAGACACTGGGTGCCGGATCTTACGGCGCATCCGTCGGCCGTTCCGCAGCCGTTTTCGAAAATCCTTGCGTTTTTCGGGAACATGGCCTGTTTTATGTTTGCCGCGGGCATTTGCTCGCCCTTGGCGGCAAAATACCTCTTTATTCTTTCAAGGGATTTCTCATTTTCCGAAAGCTCGAGTCCCACGGCCCTAAAAACCGTTTCCTTGGTTATGTCGTCGGCGGTGGGGCCGAGTCCGCCGGTGAAAATGATAATGTGGCTTCTCGAAACCGCCGCTCTGAGCGCCTCGATTATGCGGCCTGCGTTGTCGTCCACCGCGGTCTGATAATTGACCTCAATACCGAGATTGGTCAGCTCCTCGGACAAAAATGCAGCGTTTGTGTTGGTTATGTCACCCGTGGTTATTTCCGAACCGACGGTTATTATTTCGCAATTCATAAAATCAAATCACCTTTATATAATGAAAATCAAGCCGTCTTATGATTTAAGTTTATCTTTATATTCAGGCTCTCTCGGCTGCTTTAAGGGGCAGAGCGTTTAACCCTTACCGCCCTTTCGGACTTTCGTCTTTTTAAGCCGTCTTGCCGTTCGAGCTTTTTCGCGCCGTCGTCCGCTATATAATTTCAAGCCTTACGCCGTCCACGGCGCGTTTTATAAGTCCGTCGGTGTCAAGAGCCTGCTCGGCCTTTTCAACCATGTCAATACGGGGCTTGGTTCTCGGGTGCTTTGGGGTAAATACCGTACAGCAATCCTCAAACGGCAAGATCGAGGTTTCGAAAGCACCTATCTTTCTTGAAACGGCGATAATCTCGTCCTTGTCGTTTCCGATGAGGGGTCGGAAAACCGGTATTTCACAAACCTTGTCGGTACAGCAGATGGCGTCCATGGTCTGGCTTGCCACCTGACCGACGCTTTCTCCGGTTATGAGCGCCTTGCAGTTCTCTTTTTCTGCGATTATCTGGGCGATCTTCATCATAAACCGCCTCATAATGACCGTGAAAAGCTCCTCGGGGCATTTTTCGTCTATTTCAAGCTGAATTTCGGTGAAGGGAACTATAAAGAAGGGGATTCTTCCGCTGTACTGCGAAACAACGGTCAGAAGATCCCTGACCTTCTGCTCGGCACGGGGGCCGGTATAAGGGGGGCTTGCAAAGTGAACGCCCACAAGCTCAATTCCCCTTTTGGCCATTGTATAGGCCGCCACGGGGGAATCGATACCGCCCGAAATGAGTATGACGGCTCTTCCGCCCGTTCCCACCGGCATTCCGCCCGCTCCCTTTATCTGGTCTCCGTGGACATAGGCGCCGTTTTCCCTTATTTCCACCGTAACGGTGATGTCGGGGTTATGCACATCGACCTTGAGATGACGAAATCTCGACAGCAGAAAACCGCCCAGCTCCCTTGCAATCTCGGGGCTTTTAAAGGGGAAGGTCTTGTCGGCACGCTTGGCCTCAACCTTAAAGGTCTTGGCCTCGGTAAGTCGGTCGGCAAGATATTCCGCCGCCGTCTTTTTTATGCATTCCATGTCCTTTTCGGCCACCGCCGCCCTCGTAAAAGCGGCAATGCCGAAAATCTTGCCTATGCGTCTTTGCGCCTCGTCCATGTCAAAGGAGCCGTCGGCAGGCTCGATATATACGGTCGACTGGGCTGAGCGGATACCCGCTTCTCCCAGAGGCTTTATCCTGCGGCGTATATTTTTTATGAGAATTTCTTCAAATCTGCGGCGGTTCTGACCTTTAAGGGCAAGCTCGCCGTTTTTTATAAGTATAATTTCCTTCATTATTTCTTCCTTCTTAAAAGTCTTGCGGCATTTTTCACATTCTCCGCAAACATTTTCACGTGCCGGTCGGGGGTGTCGGGAGAAAAGCTGACCCTTATTGCGCTGTCGATAATTTCGGGGGGAAGGCCTTGAGCTGTAAGAACATGACTGCGTCTGCCCTTTGAGCAGGCGCTTCCGCCGGAAACAAACATTCCCTCTCCCTCCAGAAAGTGTATCATGACCTCCGACGGAACTCCCGGCAAGGACAGATTGATTATGTAAGGCAATGCGTCCTCGGGAGAATTGATTTTAACGCCGTCAATTGACAGCAGAAGCGATCTAACGGTTTCGTTTAATTTTGCCGCCCTTTCAAGGGCTTCCTTTTCGTCGGGAATTTCCTCCGCTGCAACTCCGAAGGCGGCAATCGCCGGGACATTTTCGGTTCCCGAGCGCAGACCCTTTTCCTGTCCTCCGCCGAAAAGTATACTGTTTATCTTAATTCCGTTTCTGACATAAAGGGCGCCCACACCTTTCGGAGCGTGAATTTTGTGTCCGCTTACCGAAAGCAGATCGACGCCGAGCTCCCCGACCGTGTCGCCGGTCTTTCCGAAGCCCTGCACCATGTCGCAATGGAAAAGGGCATTTTTGCAAAGGCGTTTTGTGAGACCTGCGGCCTCCTTCACCGGCTGAACGGCGCCGGTTTCGTTGTTTACAAGCATAATCGACACAAGAATGACCGACTCGTCAAGCTCCCCTTCGAGGTCGCGGAGTCTTATTTTTCCGTCGCCGTAAACAGGCAGAAAAACCACCTCAAAGCCCCGTTTTTCAAGCTCCTTTGCGGCGTTTAAAACCGAAGGATGCTCTATGGCCGTCGTTATGATTTTTTTACCCGTCTTTTTAAGTGCGTCGGCCGCTCCGAAAAGGGCAAGATTGTTCGCCTCCGTGCCGCAGGAGGTAAAGAAGATTTCCTTTTCGCCACACCCGAGCCTTTCTGCAATCGACCTTCTTGCCTTTTTAACCTCCATTTCGGCATCAAGGCCGAGAGAATAGACCGACGAAGGATTTCCGAAATTTTTTGTCATCATTTCGGCCGCCTTTAAGGCCGCCTTTTCGCTCACCCTTGTGGTGGCGCTGTCGTCAAGATATGCTATCGTCATTTGCCGTGTGCTTCTCCTTGCTTTTTGTTGTGCCGCGCCGTTTCGACGCCTTTCTGCGGAACGGGAAAAACTTTCGGTCAGCAACCTTTTCCCCGTTTTGCACAACACTTTCATGTCGTTTTTCAATGTCGCTTAAATTACATTAAATCATATCACATTTACATTAAATAAGCAAGAATAAATTGTAACAAAAAAGTCGGTTTCTCACCGAAAGATGAAAAGCCGACATTTTGATTTATATGCGGGTTAAACTGCTGACGGCGGCCGTACTTTTTTCGGCCGTCCTATTTTTGCCGCTCACAGCCGTAGAAAAATACGGCAACCGTTCCGACGCCGGTGTGGGAAGCAATGGTCGTTCCGATATTGCCCATGACTATCTTTCCCTTTAGGTTGGAAAAGCGCTTTTCCAACTCCTCGATGGTGGCCTTTGCAAGGTCGGGACAATGGGAGTGGGAAACAAACATCTTACCGTTGTAATTTCTTCCGTCCTTTATGTTCTTTTCGACTTCGTCGACCGTTTTAATAATGGAGTTTTTCTTGCCTCTGACCTTTCCGTAGGCTATAATTCTGCCCTCGCTGTTAAGGTGCATTATAGGGCAGATGTTCAGCACGGTGGCCACCGCCGCCGCAGGACCGGAAACGCGCCCGCCTCTTCTGAACAGCTTCAGATCGGTGGCAAAGAACTGATGATGGATGGTGTTTCTCACCGAAAGAGCCCATTTTTCCACCGCTTCGGCGGTTTCTCCTTCGTCACGCAGGTCGGCCGCGTCGTCCACAAGAAGACCGTATCCCGTGCAGCTGCCGAGGGAATCGACCACCCTTATCACCCTGCCGGGATGCTTTTCCATAATCTTTTTTGCGGCGTCGTAGGCATTGTTTACCGAGGGGGTCATTCCCGAGCCGAAGGCGATATGCAAAATCTCGCCGTCGTATTTTTCGATAACAGATTCAAAAAAGTTTTCGTATTTGAAAACATTTATCTGGGATGTGGAGGGAAGATGTCCCTCGTCCAGCAGCTTGTAAAAATTATCAAGGGAAGACGGATCCTTCCCCATATCGTCCTCATATTCTTTTCCGTCTACCGTATATGTATAAAAAAGAACCGGAATATTTCTTTTGCAAATGTATTCGTATGGCAAATCCACCGTCGATTCGCATGTAAGGATAAACTTGTTTTCCATAATGTCACACCTTTCAGAAAAATCTATGCCCAAGTATATTACAGCATGGCCTTAAAATCAATCTATCGTAATAAAATTCAGTCCACCGAAAAATATATCTTCTCTACCCATAGTAGAAATTTCGGTTTTAAGCCGTTTTGGGCAAATTCCATTTTTTCGGCCGTTCTCATTTTTATAAACCCGTTATGCATTTTATGCAACAGAAAAATGTCGAATTTTTTTCTGAAACCCCCTTGACATTAAAAATGAGATGTGCTATATTGATGACAACAAAGGCTGTGACGAAGACGGCTTAGAACGCTTAGCCTTGCAGAGAGACGGTGGTTGGTGTAAACCGTCGGCGGTGTTCTTCGTAGCCCATCCCTTCCGAGCCGGAAGTCTGAAAAGATTCATCTGAGTAGGCGCTTCCCGTCTTGCCGCGTAAAGGCATAAGGATTGTTTGATCCTGAGTGGCAGTTCTACTGCAATTTGAGTGGTACCGCGAGTGAAAACATTCACCCGTCTCAAAGAAACTTTCTTTGGGGCGGTTTTTTATTGCCCCGCAAAAAAGACAGGGAGGAACCGAAAATGACAAATGTAGACACCGAAAAGCTTCTGGAGGTTGCCCGCAGAATTCGCGAAATGCGTGAAATTGTCGGGCTGACCGTGGAGGAAATGGCCGAAAAGACCGAAGTAACCATCGACGATTATCTTAAATATGAAGCGGGTCAGCTTGACTTTCCCTTCACATTTATCCACAAATGCTCTCTTGCCTTCGGCATCGGTATCACCGACCTTCTTGAAGGTCAGAGCGCCCACCTTTCTTCCTACACCGTCACCCGAAAGGGAATGGGTCAGGAAACCGCCAAGGAAGACGGCATAAACATTCAAAACCTCGCTCCCCTTTTCCGCAAAAAAATCGCCGAGCCTTACTGGGTGCGTTACGATTACAGCGAAGAGCTTCAGAACAAGCCCATTCATCTGACCAAGCACTCGGGGCAGGAATTCGACCTTGTGCTTAAAGGAAAAATGAAGGTACAAGTCGGCGATAACGTCGAGTATCTCGAAGAAGGCGACAGCATCTATTATAACAGCTCGACCCCCCACGGAATGATCGCCGTCGACGGCAGCGAGGTGCTCTTTTTGGCGGTGGTTCTCCCGGGAGAGGCCCACGCCGAGACGGTCGTCCGCGACACTCTCATCCCCGGAAGGATTCCCGGAAAGACCTTTGTCAGCGAAAAATTCATAAAGACGGTCGAGGACGAAAACGGAGTGCTTAAAAGCATTGATTTTGTCAACGAGGACAGCTATAATTTTGCTTTCGATACCGTTGACGCCATTGCAAAGAAGGACCCCACCAAGCTTGCAATGCTCCACATCTCCAAGGACAAGACCGAACGCCGCTTTACCTTTAAGGACATGAAGCGTTACTCGGCGCAGTGTGCAAATTACTTCACCTCCCTCGGAATCAAAAAAGGCGACCGGGTCATGCTGGTGCTTAAAAGACACTATCAGTTCTGGTTTGCATTTCTCGCTTTAAACAAAATCGGAGCCGTGGCCATTCCCGCCACCCACCAGCTCAAGGCTCACGATTTTGAATATCGCTTTAAAGCGGCCGATGTTTCGGCAATAATCTGCACCGAGGACGACGGCGTGCCCGATTGCGTCGACGAGGTTGCGGATAAATGTCCCACATTGAAGGTCAAGGTAGTTGTCGGAAAGGATCGGGAAGGCTGGCACAATTTTGATTCGGAATTCCACCTTTTCAGCGCCCACTATCACCGCACGGCCGACACCGCCTGCGGCGACGACAACATGCTCATGTTCTTCACCTCCGGCACCACCGGTTATCCCAAAATTGCCGCTCATTCCTGCAAATACGCCCTCGGTCACTATGTCACCGCGAAATACTGGCACGGGGTCAGCGACGACGGTCTGCACTTTACCATTTCCGATACCGGCTGGGGCAAGGCTCTTTGGGGCAAAATGTTCGGCCAGTGGCTGTGCGAAGGGGCGGTCTTTACCTACGACTTCGACCGTTTCTCGGCTGCCGACATCCTTCCCATGTTTGCAAAATACAAAATCACCACCTTCTGCGCTCCCCCGACAATGCTCCGCATGATGGTCAAGGAGGACATCTCAAAATACGACCTTTCCTCCATCCGTCATATGACCACCGCCGGCGAGGCATTAAACCCCGAGGTTTACAAGCAGTTTGAAAAGGCCACCGGCCTTAAAATCATGGAGGGCTTCGGTCAGACCGAAACCACCCTTGCCATCGCCAACCTTATGGGGCAGCCCCACAAGATCGGCTCTATGGGCAAGCCCTCTCCCCAATTCGACATCACCCTTCTCGACAGCGAGGGAAATCCCGTTCCCGACGGCGAATCGGGCGAGATTGTCATCAAGACCTCCGACAAGGTGCCCTGCGGACTGTTTAAGGGCTACTATAAAAACGAGGAAAAGACCAAGGAGGTCTGGCACGACGGCTATTATCACACCGGCGATGTCGCATGGCGGGATGAGGACGGCTTTTACTGGTATGTCGGCCGCGTGGACGATGTAATCAAATCCTCCGGCTACCGCATCGGACCCTTTGAAATCGAAAGCGTCATCATGGAGCTTCCCTATATTCTCGAATGTGCCGTCACCGCCGCTCCCGACGAGGTCAGAGGTCAGGTCGTTAAGGCCAACGTGGTTCTGACCAAGGGCACCGAGCCCTCCGACGAGCTTAAAAAGGAAATCCAGAGCTATGTTAAAAAGAACACCGCTCCCTATAAATATCCCCGTATAGTGGAATTTAAAAACGAGCTTCCCAAGACCATCAGCGGAAAGATTCAGCGCAACAAGCTTTGATTTTTCAGGCTGTATCGGCAAGGCCTGCGTCCAAACGCATTGTTAAAAAGCACCATCCGCAGCAAAAACCGCCCGTTCCTTTTAACGGCTGCCGTCGCTGCGGACGGTCTGCCCATATGTGCAGACCGAGCTTTTAATAAAAGTTAAAAATTTAATTCTTTTTCAGAATTTTAAAGAGGGAGAAAAATGTACAATTATAAAAGAGTTACCCTCCTTTGCGGCCATTACGGAAGCGGAAAGACCAACGCAGCGGTAAACATGGCTCTCGACCTTGCAAGGAGCGGTAAAAAGACTCTGCTCGCCGATCTCGACATTGTTAATCCCTACTTTCGCGCCAAGGACAGTGCCGACGATCTTGAAAAGCACGGAATAAGGCTTATTTGCTCGAAATACGCCAACACAAATCTCGACATTCCCGCCCTTCCTCAGGACATTTACACCATAACCGACGACAAAACCTACAACGCGGTAATTGATGTGGGCGGGGACGACCGGGGAGCATATGCCCTGGGCAGAATTGCCCCCGCTTTAACAGAGGAAAACGACTTCGACTGTCTGCTGGTCATAAATAAGTTCCGACCGCTGACTCCCGATGCCGCTTCGGCGGACGAGGTGAGAAGAGAGATCGAAGCGGCCGGAAGGCTCCCCTTCACCGGAATAGTCAACAATTCAAATTTAGGGGCGCAGACCACCGCCGAGGATGTGCTTTCATCCGTGGACTTTGCAAACGAGGTATCGGCTTTAACGGGGCTTCCGGTTGTTATGACCTGCTTTGAAAAGCGGCTTTCAAAGGAGCTTTTCGGGAGGGTCGAAAATCCCTTTGCCCTTACCCTGCAAAGGCGGCCTGTTTGATGCGGAAAAATTCCGATTTACAGATATGTCTTCTTAATACATTTAAATATAGCAAAACCGTAAACACAAAAACCTTTAAAAGGAGCGAAAACTATGGCAAAGCTTACCTTTAAAACCGACAATTGCAAGGGCTGCGGGCTGTGCGTTGACGTATGTCCCAAGGGTCTTTTAAAGCTGTCGGAGCAAAAAATCAACAAAAAGGGACATCATCCCGCCGAGCTTACCGATGAGTCGGCCTGTATCGGCTGCGCGTCCTGCGCCGTAATGTGTCCCGACTGCATCATAAAGGTAGAGAGGTGAAGGAAAATGTCTGAAAAGGTTCTTATGAAAGGAAACGAGGCCATTGCCGAGGCGGCCATTCTTGCAGGCTGCCGCCATTACTTCGGTTATCCCATCACGCCCCAAACCGAGATTGCGGCGTATATGGCCAAAAAGATGCCCAAAATCGGCGGAGTGTTCTTACAGGCCGAAAGCGAAATTGCCGCCATCAATATGGTATACGGCGTTTCGTCGGCCGGAAAGAGGGTCATGACCTCCTCCTCAAGCCCCGGAATTTCCCTTAAAGGTGAGGGCATTTCCTACCTTGCGGGCGCAGATCTTCCCGCGCTTGTGGTAAATGTTCAGCGCGGCGGCCCGGGACTGGGCGGAATACAGCCCAGCCAGTCGGATTATTTCCAGGCCACAAAGGGCGGCGGCCACGGCGATTTTCATATGATCGTGCTGGCTCCCGCGTCGGTTCAGGAAATGGCCGAGCTTACCGTCAAGGGTTTTGAGCTTGCCGACAAATACCGCGTAACCTCAATGATCATGGCCGACGGTACAATGGGTCAGATGATGGAGCCGGTAGAGCTTGATTTTAAGGTTGCTCCCCCTCCCGAAAAGCCCTGGGCGACCACGGGTACAAAAATGAGCCGTCCCCACAACATCGTAAATTCCCTGTCCCTCGTTCCCGAGGAGCTTGAGCAGTTCAACTTCGAAAGATTTGAACGCTACAAGGCCATCGAGCAAAACGAGGCCATGTATGAAGAATATATGATGGATGACGCCGACATCTGCCTTGTGGCCTTCGGCATTGCCGCCCGCGTTTCCAAAAACGCCGTCAACGAGGCGAGAAAGCAGGGCATTAAGGTCGGCCTTATCCGTCCCATAACCCTCTGGCCCTTCCCCGTTGCTCCCTTTGAAAAGGCTGCCGAGAGGGTCGAAAGATTTATCTCGGTAGAGCTTTCCATGGGTCAGATGATCGAGGACATAAGACTTGCTGTCAAATGCAAAAAGCCGGTTGAGCTTTGCAACCGTGCAGGCGGCATGATCCCCTCTCCCGAGCAGGTGCTCGAAGCTATCAAAAACGGAGGTGTAAGGTAATGGTTGTGTTTGACAGACCCCATTCTCTCATAGATGTGCCCATGCATTATTGCCCCGGATGTACCCACGGTATCGTCCACCGTCTTGTGGCCGAAACCATCGACGAGCTGGGCATCGAAGGAAAAACTATCGGCATTGCACCGGTGGGATGCTCGGTCATGGCATATAACTATTTCAACTGCGACATGATCGAGGCGGCTCACGGACGCGCCCCCGCAGTTGCTACCGGCGTTAAACGTGCCGATCCCGACAATCACATCGTCTTTACATATCAGGGAGACGGTGATCTTGCCTCCATCGGTATGGCCGAAACGGTGCACGCCGCCGCGAGAAACGAAAACATCACGGTAATTTTCATAAACAACGCAATTTACGGAATGACCGGCGGTCAGATGGCTCCCACCTCCCTTCCCGGTCAGGTCACCCAGACATCTCCCTACGGCCGCGATCCCAAGCTTTGCGGATACCCCGTTAAGGTTTGCGAGATGCTCTCTCAGCTTGAAGGCCCCGAATATCTCGAGCGGGTGACGGTCAACAGCGTTAAAAATGTCAGAGCCGCCAAAAAGGCCATTAAAAAGGCTTTTCAAAATCAAATCGACGGCAAGGGATTTTCCCTTGTCGAGGTCGTTTCCTCCTGCCCCACCAACTGGGGAATGACCCCCAAGGCCGCCCTTAAATGGATCGACGACAAAATGCTCCCCTACTATCCCCTCGGAGTATACAAGGACAGAACTGCCGAAAGGGCACAGGCCGACAGCCGAGAAACGGAAGGAGAGCGGTAAAAATGAGTACAAAAAACATACTTCTTTCGGGCTTCGGAGGACAGGGCATACTTTTTGCCGGAAAGCTGCTTGCATATAAAGGACTTATCGAGGACAAAAATGTCAGCTGGCTTCCCTCCTACGGTCCCGAAATGCGCGGCGGCACAGCAAGCTGCAGCGTCATCATAAGCGATCAGCCGGTGGGCTCGCCCATTGTTTCAAATCCCGACATTTTGGTGGCCATGAATCTGCCTTCTCTCGACAAGTTTGAAAATTCGGTCAAAAGCGGCGGAATGATATTTGTCGACAGCTCCCTTGTGGAACGCAAGGTTAAAAGAGACGATGTGACGGTGTTTTATGTACCGGCCACGAAAACCGCCGGCGAAAAGGGCTTTCCCACACTTGCAAATATGGTTGTTATGGGAAAGCTTCTTAAAGAGACCGACGGATTTGACGAGCAGGCGGTTGAAAAGGCCGTTTCGAAGGTCATTTCGGCCAAACACAAGGACATGATGCAGGTCAACATGAACGCCCTTAAAACCGGCGCGGAATTTTAAAATTTCAATTTAAAGATACTACTTTACGCTTTTAAAAGGAGATCACCGATATGGATATTAAAATAACCAAAGCGGCCGTGCTCAAGGAAAAGCCCGATCCCTCCACCTTGGGATTCGGTAAGGTCTTCACCGACCACATGTTTATTATGGACTATTCCCGCGAGCAGGGCTGGCACGACGCAAGAATCGTACCCTTCGGCTACCTTTCGATACATCCCGCATCCACCGTGCTTCATTACGGCTCGGAAATTTTCGAGGGACTTAAAGCCTATCGCCGTGCCGACGGAAAGGTGCAGCTTTTCCGCCCAATCGAGAATGTCAGAAGAATGAACAACTCGGCCGAGCGCCTTTGCCTCCCTCAGATTCCCGAGGAGGATGCGCTTAAAGCTCTTACCACCTTTGTGGCGCTTGAGCAGGATTGGGTACCCGACCGTTTCGGCACATCCCTTTACCTTCGCCCCTTTATGTTCGGAAACGACGAATCTCTGGGAGTTCATGCCGTTCACAATGCCACATTCATGATTATTGCCTCTCCCTCGGGAAGCTATTATGCCGAGGGTATCAATCCCGTTAAAATTATGATTGAGGACGAGGATGTCCGTGCGGTAAGAGGCGGAACGGGATATGCCAAATGCGGCGGAAACTATGCCGCAAGCAACCGTGCCGGCGAGCGTGCCGAAAAGCAGGGCTATTCTCAGGTGCTGTGGCTGGACGGCGTTGAGCGCAAATACATTGAAGAGGTAGGCGCCATGAACGTCATGTTCAAAATAGGCGACGAGGTTGTCACACCAAAGCTGACCGGCTCGATCTTACCCGGAATTACCCGCAAGTCCTGCATTGAGGTGCTGGCAAAGGAAGGCTTCACCGTAAGCGAGCGGCTTTTAAGCGTTGACGAGCTTGAAAAGGCCATGGACGAGGGTACTCTTAAAGAGGCCTGGGGCTGCGGCACGGCGGCGGTGGTTTCCCCCATCGGAGAGCTTTGCTACAAGGGTAAAAAATGCACCGTTAACGGCGGAAAAATCGGTCCGCTCACACAGCATCTTTACGATACCCTCACCGGAATTCAGTGGGGCAGGATCGAGGATAAGCTCGGCTGGACGGTAGAGATCTGATCTCCTTTTTCAATTTTAAAAAAAGATGCCGTCCCCTAATCGGATCGGGATGTTGCAGAACAAGTCCCCGGGGGGGAAGCCGCGTACCGTGCTTTTGGCAACAATAAGTTTACAATTACCCCGCTTGACAAACTCAAAAACAAGTGTTACAATCTCATTACACTGAATATTTTAAATGCAATGAAGGAGTTATTTTTCACCCCACCTTCGTTTCAGAGAGCCGCCGCTTGGTGTAAGGCGGTACGAAAGGGCGAAAAAGTCTCACTCCCCAGCAGAGCCGCCGAAAAGCAACGGCAGTTTACCGTCGGCCGTCTGTCCGACCGTTAAACCCCCGTTAATTCGAACCGATCGCAACTAAGCGGCTACGGAACGCCCCGTTACCATGGCGAAAGGCTTGATTGAGCCTGATTTGAGTTGACCGTTTAACGGTAAACAGGGTGGTACCGCGAAAAAAGTTTTTCGTCCCTGAGGTTTTGCAAAAGACCTCGGGGATTTTGTTTTTTCGGCGTTTTCGCCGCCTACGACAGAGCATAACGCCCGTTCTCTGCCGTTAATGTCAGCCACAAAATAAAAAGGAGTGTAAACGTCCTCCTTGTAAAAAAAGTCGAAAAACGCTTTTCAACCAATCAAAAGAAAGGAACAGTTTTTATGAGAACAATCAAAATTGCCGACACAACGCTTTCAAAACCCGAAAGCAGCTTTAGCTTTAAGGAAAAGATCGAGATCGCCCGACAGCTTGAAAAGCTTAATGCGGATGTTATCGAGCTTCCCGAAATCGAGATACCGAGAACCGACATTCTTCTTATAAAAACCCTGTCGTCCTTTGTTAAAAACGCCGTCATATCGGTGGCCGCAGGCGTCGGTGAACAAAGCATAGAGCATGCCGCCGAGGCTCTTTGCGACATTCCGCGCCGCTCAATTCGCATAGAGCTTCCCCTTTCCCCCGTCGGAATGGAATACACATGCCACAAAAAGCCCGAAAGGATTCTCCAATACATAGTCTCCGCCGTGCAGAGCGCAAAGCAGAAGGTCGGTAATGTGGAGTTCTGCGCCGGGGACGCCACAAGAGCCGAGACCGATTTCCTCAAAAAGGCCGTCAAGGCCGCCGCCGAAGCGGGAGCAGACACCGTCACCCTTTGCGACGACGCGGCCGAAATGATGCCCGACGATTTTGCCGAATTTGTAAAAAGTATATCTGCTGAAATTGACATCCCCATAGGGGTAAAATGCAGCGACAAAAACGGCCTTGCCTCGGCCTGCTCCATTCTTGCCGTCAAAAGCGGAGCTTGCGCGGTCAAGACAGGCGTTTGCTGCGACGCGGCCGAGACCGACTCCTTTGTTTCCATGATAACAAGCTGCGGCAACAGCTATGATATTAAAACAAACATCAAAACCACCGAGATACACCGCACGGTCAAGCAGATAAAATGGATAATCGCAAACGCCAAAAACGAGCAAACCGCCGTAACCGTAAGCTCCTCCGAGCAAAACGGCGAAATGCTTGACATTAAGGACAGCAAAAACGATGTTTCGGCCGCCGTAAGAAAGCTCGGATATGACCTTTCGGAGGAGGACGAGCAGAGGGTATACGACGAATTTTTAAGGGTGGCCGCCAAAAAGGCGGTAGGTCAAAAGGAGCTTGACGCCATCGTCGCCAGTACCGCCCTTCAGGTTCCCGCCACATACACCCTCAAATCCTATGTCATCAACAACGGAAATATAATCACCGCCAGCGCCCACATCGTTCTTTTAAAGGACGGAAAGGAAATACAGGGCATAAGCGTCGGCGACGGTCCTATCGACGCCGCATTTTTAAGCATAAACCAGATAATCGGCCGCCACTTTGAACTTGACGATTTTCAGATACAGGCCGTTACCGAAGGAAAAGAGGCAATGGGCTCGGCGCTGGTAAGACTGCGCTCGGGCGGAAAGCTTTATTCCGGCAACGGTATTTCCACCGACATTATCGGCGCCAGCATCAGGGCATATATCAGCGCCGTAAACAAGATCGTTTACGAGGAGGTTTAAAAAAATGAAACTGTCATTTTCCACCCGCGGCTGGCACGACAACAGCTTTGAAGAATTTTGCGATATAGCCGTTGATCTCGGCTTTGAGGGCATCGAGCTTCACAACATCCACAACCGCCTTTTCACCGAAAAGGACGGAGCCTTCCACGATTACGCCGCGGCCGCCACCCTCCGCCGTCTTCACGAAAAGGAGCTTTCCATTCCGTGCATCGACGCCGTTTGCGACACTGCCGACGCACAAAAGGCAGACCAAGCCTTTGAAGAAATCGTTAAATGCGCCGAAATCGCAAAAAATCTTAAAATTCCCAATATCCGCTTAAAGGCAATAGGCGACCCCGCAAACGAGCAGGGCTTTGAAACCACCGCCCGACTCATCGAAAGGGTGCTTCCCGTTGCCAAACAAAACGGTGTTACACTCCTTCTTGAAACATCGGGCGTTTTCGGCAATACCGCCGCTTTGAGAGATATGCTCAACCGCTTTGCCGACGACAATCTCGCCGCTCTCTGGAGCCTTTCGGCCGCATATTTTTCGGGCGGGGAAACCCCCGAGCAGATAATCACAAATCTCGGAGCCTATGTACGCCTTGTCCATTTCAGCGACGCCGAAATGACCGATGAGGGAATATCCCACTGCCTTGCGGGAGAGGGCGAGCTTCCCATCAAGGACATTATGCTGGCTTTGCGGTCGGTCAATTACGACGGATTTATCTCTCTTGTGTGGGATCCGACCTGGTGTCCCGAGCTTGACGACAGCGAAATCATCTTTTCCCAGTTTATAAACTTTATAAAGCAGTTCAGCGACACCTCCAAAAACGAAAAGGTGCTTTATTACAACAAGCGCCACACCGGAGTTTTCCCCTGGAAAAAGGATCTTCTTATCGATGCCACATTTTCCGATGTGCTCGACCGCATGGTTGAAGAATTTCCCGATCAATACGCCTTTAAATACACCACCCTTGATTACACCCGCACATACAGCCAGTTCAGAGATGATGTGGATACCTTTGCCCGCGCGCTCATCGCAATGGGGGTCGGGGCGGGATCTCACATTGCCGTTTGGGCGTCAAATGTCCCTCAGTGGTACATTGCCTTTTGGGCTGCGGTAAAAATCGGAGCGGTACTTGTGACTGTCAACACCGCCTATAAAATTCACGAGGCCGAATATCTTTTAAAGCAGTCGGACACCCACACCCTCATTATGACCAAAGGCTCCAAGGACACCGATTACGGCCGGATCGTGGCCGAGCTTTGTCCCGAGCTTGAAAACATCAAAAACGGCGGTCAGCTTCACAGCAAACGCCTGCCCTTCCTCAGAAATGTCATAACGGTAGGATACCGCCAAAAGGGCTGTCTTACCTGGAACGAGGCGGTCGACCGTGCCTCTCAGGTGCCTGTTGAGGAGGTCTACCGCATGGCCGCCGGGGTGGATAAGGACGATGTCTGCAACATGCAATACACCTCGGGCACTACAGGATTCCCCAAGGGGGTTATGCTTACCCACTATAACATTGTCAACAACGGCAAATGCATCGGCGACCGAATGGATCTTTCAACCGCCGATCGCATGATGATTCAGGTACCCATGTTTCACTGCTTCGGAATGGTGCTTGCAATGACGGCGGCAATGACCCACGGCGCCACCCTTCTGCCTCTCCCCTATTTTTCGCCGAAGCCCGCCCTTGCATGTATCAACAACGAACACATTACCGCCTTTCACGGCGTTCCCACAATGTTTATTGCTCTGCTTTCCCACCCGGATTTTGAAAAGACCGATTTTTCATATATGCGCACCGGAATAATGGCCGGAAGCCCCTGCCCCGTTTCGGCAATGAATGATGTTATAAACAAAATGAACATGAAGGAAATAACCATTGTTTACGGACAGACCGAATCCTCTCCCGGCTGTACAATGTCCTCCACCGACGACAGCGTTGATGTCAGGGTCAACACCGTCGGGCGGCCGCTTCCCGAGATCGAATGCAAAATAGTCGACCCCGAGACGGGTCTTGACTGCGACGACGGGGTCATAGGCGAATTTGTGGCCAGAGGCTATAACATCATGAAGGGCTACTACAAGATGCCCAAGGCCACCGCTTCGGCCATAGACAGGGACGGATGGCTCCATACAGGGGATCTTGCCTGCCGCACGCCCGAAGGGAATTACCGCATAACAGGCCGTCTTAAAGACATGATAATCCGCGGCGGAGAAAACATCTATCCTAAGGAGATAGAGGAGTTCATCTATACCAATCCCAAGGTCAGCGACGTGCAGGTTATCGGTGTACCCGACGAAAAATACGGCGAGGAGGTCATGGCCTGCATAATCCTCAAGGAGGGCGAGCAGATGACCGAGCAGGAAATGAAGGACTTTATCGGCGCAAACATGGCTCGCCACAAGGTGCCCAGGTATGTGGAATTTGTCGATTCCTTCCCCATGAACGCCGCCGGAAAAATTCTTAAATTTAAAATGAGAGACGACGCCGCAAAGCGGCTGGGGCTTAAATCCAATTAGCATGACAAAAAAACACCCGTTTTAAGAGACTGTACTCCCAAAACGGGTGTTTGCTTTTTGTGTTCTGTTTTGATGTGCAGGCGGCAGTTGCTTCTTCATCCCTTTGAAAACGGCATTTGCGGCTATTTTTTAAAGGCAATTTTGCAAATTCCGCCCTCCCACTGCTGTATAAAGCATTTGTCGTCAATATAGGCCCTGGCGCTTTGTCCGAAAAAGGCCTCGCTCATTTCAAGGGTGTTTTTATCGGCAAAGGCAACAAGTCGGTCAAAGCTTTGTGTGGGACAAAAGCTCTCGGGAAGATAGGGCAAAAGCTTCGACAAAATCTGCTTTCCCTGCTTGTCGCTCAGCTTTTCAAGGGTCTTTGTTGTATCGTACAGGTCGCTTCCGTCGTAAAAATATTTTTTCCCCGAAAGGTCGCCGTACTGCTCTCCCGAAAGCTCGAAGGTGTATTTATCCCCGTCGCCGTCGACATTCTTTTTTATGACCGATTTTTGCTCGGTAAAAATATAAAAGACATATTCGCCCTCCGAAAGCCTGGCGGCAAGCTCGTCGTAAAGCACCCCCGAAAGGGCTGTGTTTTCGGTCTCGGCGGCATCGGGATTGTTTTCGAGCTTTTTAATGTTGCTTTCAAGCTGATCTTTAACCGACTGCACGGTTTCGCTTTTAAAGGGATTTACTATTATCGCGATAATGAGAACGACCACGATTATCAAAAGAAACGCCCTTGTTTTTTTGGTGGCGAGCTTTGTAAACCTTCCGTTTTCCAGTGCCTTTTTGAAAATTTCCATTTTTACCTCCGATCTTTTCGGCGACAAAAAATTATTTTGAATTACAATAAAAACATATCACATTTTCCTCTTAAATGCAACAGTAAAAGAGCCTTCGTTTTTTCCGAAGGCTCTTTTGCACAGCGGTACCCCTTTCCCGCCGACCTTAACCGTCACTTTAAAATTGCGGCAATGTCGGGAAAGGCTTTCACCGAGCGGTCGAGAATGCCGTTCATCCGGGCAATGGCGATGCCGTAGTTTGTTATGGGCACATTTTTCTCGACGCACCGTCTTATGCGGGATTTCATTTCCCGCTCGCCGAGCATACAGCCTCCGCAGTGTATAACAAGATCAAAGCCTGTCGGATCGTCGGGGAATTCCCCGCCCGAGGTAAATTCAAAGCTCAGCTTTTTGCCGGTGTATTTTTCTACCCATTTGGGCATTTTGACCGTGCCGATGTCGTCGCACTGGCGGTGGTGGGTACAGCCTTCGGAAATGAGAACCCTGCTGCCGTTGTTAAGGCTGTCAAGTGCCGCCGCTCCCTTTACTGCCTCTTTAAGATCGCCCTTATAGCGGGCAAAAAGTATCGAAAAGGAGGTAAGGGTTATGTTCCTCGGCGTGATTTTATCGACCTGCTCAAAAGCCTGGGAATCGGTTATGACAATTTTGGGCTTGCTTTTAAGTGAGGAAAGGGTGGCTTCAAGCTCCTTTTCCCTCGTGACAACCGCGATTGCCCCCGCGTCGAGAATTGCCCGAACGGTCTGTTGCTGAGGTAATATCAGCCTGCCCTTGGGCGCCGCCGAATCGATGGGCACAACAAGCACCGCCACATCCCCCGGCTCTATAAGATCGGAGATGAGCGGCCTCTCGGGTTGGGAAAGCTTGGCCGCCCTGCCTATCATTTCTTTAAGGTCGTATATTCCCTCGCCGCTTGTGGCGCACACATATGTCTCGTTTTGACCCGCTTTCGGGATTTCTTTAAGCTTATCAGACTTATTAAACACCTTTATGTAGGGGATGTTTTTTTGCTCAAAAAGCTCTATAAGATGCCTGTCGGCAGGCGACAGCCCCTTTTGTCCGTCGATTATGAGAAGTGCGATGTCGGTTTGTTCAAGCACCTGCATGGTGCGTTTTACACGCATTTCGCCAAGCTTGCCGCTGTCGTCGATGCCGGGAGTGTCGATTATGACAACCGGGCCTATGGGTAAAAGCTCCATGGCCTTTTTTACCGGGTCGGTGGTGGTGCCCTTAATGTCCGAAACGAGGGACAGCTTCTGCCCCGTTACGGCGTTTACCACGCTGGATTTACCGGCGTTTCTCAGCCCGAAAAAGCCGATGTGCGGTCTTTCTGCCGACACAGTGTCGTTAAGTCCCATTTTCCTTCCCCCTTAAAAGCGGAAATCCCGTCGGTTGGAATTTTTGATCTGCTCGATGTTGGCCTTTGCTATTTCCCTGACCTTATCCTTGGGAATTTTTTTAAGCTCCTCTTCAATAAGCTTGTATCCCACCTTTTTGGTGTCCTCGCTTGCATAATCCTCAAGATATTCGGTAAGGGTCATAAGGGCGTTGGGGTGGCAGCAATTGAGTATCTGCCCGCTCTTGCACAGGCTCATAAACCTGTCTCCCGTTCTGCCCTCGCGATAGCAGGCGGTGCAGAATGAGGGTACAAATCCCATTTTCATAAGCCAGTTGACAACCTCATCGAGGGTGCGCTGATCCGATACATCAAACTGCTCGGAATCGTGGGGGCGTTCCTCCTCGCAATATCCGCCCACCGATGTGCGGGAAGCTCCGCTTATCTGGGAAACGCCCAGCTGAAGCATTTTTTCTCTTACTTCCTGACTTTCTCTTGTGGAAATGATCATTCCGGTATAGGGCACGGCAATGCGGATGCATGCGGCTATTTTTTCGAATATTTCGTCGTCGAGGCCGTTGTCGAAGGCGTCGGGGTCAATGTCGTCGGCATGCTTGACTCTCGGCACGCTTATGGTGTGAGGTCCCACTCCGTGCACCGCCTCAAGATGCTCGGCATGCATAAGCAGTCCCGCAAATTCATACTGATAGCCCTCAAGACCGAAAAGCACACCCAGTCCCACATCGTCTATTCCGCCGTCCATGGCTCTGTCCATGGCCTCGGTGTGATAATCGTAATCGTGCTTAGGGCCTGTGGGGTGAAGCTCAAGATAGCTCTTTTTGTTGTATGTTTCCTGGAAGAGTATATATGTGCCTATCCCCGCCTCCTTAAGCTTGCGGTAGTTTTCCACCGTGGTGGCGGCGATATTTACATTAACGCGCCTGATGTCTCCGTTTTTGTGATGTATGGAGTAGATGGTCTTTATGGATTCGAGAATGTATTCGATGGGATTGTTTACCGGGTCCTCACCTGCCTCGATTGCAAGGCGCTTATGCCCCATATCCTGAAGAGCAATAACCTCCCTTTTAATGTCCTCCTGAGAAAGCTTTATTCGGGCAATATGCTTGTTTTTCAGGTGATATGGACAGTAAAGACATCCGTTGACGCAATAGTTTGAAAGATAAAGAGGAGCAAACATAACAATACGGTTGCCGTAAAAGGCCAGCTTAATTTCTTCGGCAAGGCGGTACATTTCCTCGATCTTTTCGGGAATGTCGCAGGCAAGAAGCACCGATGCCTCCCTGTGGGAAAGGCCGGCGCAGTGTGTCTCGTTGCCCTTTTTAACCGGGCGGGCCTTTTCAAGTATGCTGTCGATAAGCTCGATATTATGCTTGTTTTGCTCGGCGTATTTAATGGTTTCGAGGATTTCCTCGTGGTTGATGAATTCCTCGGCTTTAAGTGATTTGGGGTCATAGATTGACATGTTTTTTCTTCCTTTCTTACGGTCAGATTATCTTTCCGTCAGACTTATTTTTTTATATCTCCCCTGTCGGTGACTATCTCGTAGCCTATCGATTCCATTCGTCTGTTAAGGCAGGAGCGGCACAGAGCCGATTCCTCTCCCGTGCAGATCTTGTTGTCGTAAAGGGCGTATTTCTTTCTGACCTCGACGGGAGAAAGATTCGGCATGACCACATTTGCTCCCGCCTGTATTCCCTTTTCGCGGCCGAGCGGGTCGATTGTACCGAGGGCGGTGGTTGAAGGGAGCAGGATGTTGGGCTTTATAAGGCGGATGAGCGACAGCAAAAATACCGTTTGCTCGGCGCTTCCTGCGGAAAAATTCTCAAACGGCGTGTGGTCGGCAGGAATAAAGGGGCCTATTCCGCACATGTCCGGGGAAAACTCCTCAACAAATTTAAGATCCTTTGCAAGGGTTTTTGCCGTCTGAAAAGGCGATCCCACCATAAATCCGCAGCCCACCTGAAACCCGATGTCCTTTAGGTCATAAAGACATCTCATGCGGCGCTCAAAGGACATGCCCTTTGGGTGAAGCTTTTCATAATGCTCCTTGTCTGCCGTTTCATGGCGAAGAAGGTATCTGTCCGCTCCTGCCGAAAAGAAGGCCTCAAAAACCTCTCTCTCATATTCTCCGAGAGACAGGGTAACGGCGCAATCGGGGAACATTTCTTTAAGCTTTTTGACCGTTCGGCATATCGCGTCGGGAGAAAAGACTCCTTCCCCTCCCTGCAGCACGAAGGTACGAAAACCCAGCTCATACCCCTGTTTTGCACAGCGCAAAATATCCTTTTCTTTAAGGATATATCGGTCGCAATGCCCGTTTGATTTGCGTATTCCGCAATAAAAGCAGTCGTTTTTGCAGACATTGCCGATTTCGATAAGACCTCTGACATAAACCGCGTTGCCGTAAATGCTTTTTCTCGCCTTGTCGGCCTTTTTCGCCGCATATTCCGAAAGAGAAGGGGTCTGACCCTCTACAAGCTCGGTATATTCGGCAAGCGAAAGCGACCGATTTTTTTCGAGAGAGTCAACAAGGGCAAAAAGACGGTTATTCATTGCCTTTAACGGTGGAATATGCCGTTTTAACGCTAAGTCCCTCGATATTGCCAAGCTTACCCGCAAGTGCGGAAATGGTATCTGCGGGAGCGTCCAGCGCCACCGACACAATGTTTATATTCTTTTCTCTGTAGGGAATTCCCATTCTTCCGATTATGAAATCCCGATATTGGTGGAGCAGTGAATTAAGGCCCTCCACAGCCTCCCCTTTTTCGACGATTATGGCCATAACGGCAACTCTTGTTTCCATGTCAAAACCTCTTTTCAAAAAAATAAAACCGCCGCATCTGTAAAAAAGATACGGCGGCGGATAAAAGTCGTTTTTCGTTGGCTCGTACCTTCACTCAGAATACTCTTT
>CAKSPR010000001.1 GCA_934486455.1 uncultured Eubacteriales bacterium | reverse complement strand
GATCGACACTCAGGACGCTCTGGGAATTCTCCAGTATGTCGTGGGTATCCGCACCGAGCTTCCCTACAAGGACTGATATTTCATCCTAACAACGATCTGCCCCGATAAATTTAAGATTTAAAGGGGAAATCGGGTATCCGAAGCTTTTCGGAAAAGCATTAGAAAAACAAAGTCCCGCCTTTCGGTTCTTTGACCGAAAGGCGGGGCTTTTATAATATCCTTTAAATTTTATGATTTTTGTCTTACAGGTCGGTCGTAAGGGCCGTGCCGTCGGCATCTTCAATGCTTTTTTCGAGAAGGGCAAAGCCGTATGCCGGAATAAAAAGCTGCCCGTTTGAAATTCTCCCGCCCGTAATTTCGGAATTTTCAAAGCCGTCGGGCAAGGGGATGCTTTCCTCCTCGCACCAGCGGTTGACCGCCGCCAGCACAGCACTTCTCCCCTTTTTTCGAATAAAAGAGAAGGTGCCAAGCTCGCACCGCACCGGAATAAACTCTCCGCCCGCAAAGGCTTCGTTTTTTCTCATGCTGCCGAGGAATTTATAAAATGTGATAAGCTCCCGATTTCCCTTTTCCGGCTCAAAGGGCGCGCGGTTGAAGGGGTCGGAATAGCCCTCGCTTCCAAGCTCGTCGCCGTAATAAAGACTGGGCACTCCGGGCAGGGTATACTGGAGAAAGGCCGCCAGCTTTTGAAGTGTTACGCCTTTTTTAAATCGGTCATCCGAAAGCTTTTGACGCGATTGCCAAAGACGGTCGCCTTTTTTCGGAGGCTCTCCTGCAAGGCGGGTTATAAGCCGCACGGTATCGTGGGTTCCCATGTGATTCATGAGCAGGTCGACGCAGTGCTTGGGATAGTTTTCGATTATCGACCATACCGATTCAAGCAGCTTGTCGCCGTCTCCGCCCGAAAGAAAGGCCAATATAGCCTCATAAAAGGGATAGTTCATAACGCTGTCAAGCTGGCCGCCGCAAAGGTAGCGCCGCCGCTTTCCGTAGCTTTCCTTTGTGGATGCGTCCTCCCACACCTCTCCGATGATGAGGGCGTCTTTTTTTGCTTCCTTGACCGAGCGGTTCAGGCGGTCGAGGAAAATGTCGGGCAGCTCGTCGGCCACATCAAGGCGAAAACCCGCCGCGCCCAAGTTCAGCCACTTTTCGACCACACCGCCTTTACCGGTGATAAATTCAAGATATTGCTCGTTTTCCTCCCTTATTTCGGGGAGGCTTTTTATTCCCCACCAGGACTTATAATCGTCGGGAAAGCTGTTAAAGGTGTACCAGCCGAAATAGGGCGACTGCTCGCTTTGATATGCCCCGAGGGAGCGGTATCTTCCCTTTTTGTTAAAGTATATGCTGTCCTCTCCCGTGTGAGAAAAGACCCCGTCAAGCAGTATATCAATGCCCTGCTCCTGCGCCTTTTCGCAAAGCTCCTTAAAATCCTCCTCACTTCCGAGAAGGGGGTCGATTTTCATGTAGTCGGCCGTGTTGTATCGGTGGTTTGAATGAGCCTCGAATATGGGATTTAAATAAATACAGCTTACCCCGAGGGATTTAAGGTAATCAAGCTTTGAAATTATGCCCTGAATATTGCCGCAAAAATAGTCGTTGTTGAGCTGGCGGCCGCCCTCCTTTTCAAGCTGTTCAAAGGCCGGCTGACCGGTAAATTCCTTATAGATGTACCGCTCGGGGAAGGGATTTTCGCAATCCCCTTTTTTGCAAAATCGGTCGGGGAAAATTTGATAAATAAGGCCGCCGCAAAGCCGGCTCGGCGGGGTGTACCCGCTGTCGAAAACGGTCAGCTGATAGGGTGTTCCGGGCGAATTCATAACCGCGCCGTCGGTTTTGCCCTTGTAAAGGACATTGTGGCCGAAGGGCGTGTCGAATTCGAAATAATAAAAATAAAGTCCCGTCGAAAAGGGACCGAGGGTACAGCTCCACCAAACCCCGTCCTGCTCGGCCGTTTCTTCCTTTGAAAGCTGATAGTATTTTTGAAGCTCCCCGTCTCTTTGTATGGCCACCACCGCCGAGGAACAGTCGAAGGGCAGTATCAGCCGAAATGTAACCGCGGTGCCGTTATCCACCGCTCCGAAGGGGCTTTTATAAAGTTTGTTTCGCGAAAAATAAGGTGTTCTCACATTTTCACCCACCGAGAAGTTTTTAAATAAAGGCCTGTCAAAAATTCGGGTCTTGTCCCGCTGTCAAAGCCGCCGTTTTCCTTGCTTAAACCGATTTTTGTCGCGGAAGGATTTTTACCGCCGAAAAAGCAGGTTGGCAAACAAAAACCGTCTTTAAAAGTATAGCACAAAAGATCGGTTTAATCAACGGATTTGGGGACAAAATAACATGGGGGTGATTTTTATGAAAAGCAAGAAAAACCGAGCGGCAGGAAACGCCGCTTACGACGCCGAGTTCGGTGTTATTCCTGCCTTTAAAAAGAAGAAAACCACAAAAAACACCGAGCTTCCCGACTTTAAAAGCCACACCGACATCGAGGGAAGCTGGACAGGCACGCCCTATGACGGCGGAAAGCCCGTCCAGGATGCCGACGACCTTTAAATCGGGGCTTATAAAGAGAGGATAATGCCGACCCTGCTATTCCCGCAAAAAAATCCCGCCGCACTGCTTAAAGGGGCAGTGCGGCGGGAGGTTGTCACGGTTTGCGGTAATAATGCACCGTTTTTAATCGGTAATGGGTAACTCGTTACGCTGTCCCACAATATACTGGAGAATTCCGAGAGCGTCCTCGGTGTCGACCTTTTTATCAAGGTTGACATCGGCGGCTTTTGCTGCCCTCTCGTCAAGCTCGGTGATACCTACCACCGACTGAAGAACCGTAAGAGCGTCCACGGTGTTTATAACTCCGTCCATGTTAACGTCGCCGTAAATTGTGCGGGAGAGCGCTTCCTCGGCCAAGGCGATAAGCTCGTAATTTGTGGCGTAGCTGTCGGGGAAGTCCTTTTTCATGGCTTCATATGCGGCCTTTGCCGAAGCAACCGTCTCTTTAAGCTGCGCTGCGGTCGCGGCATTAAGCTTGTCAAGGTCATATTCGGAAATTTTCGCAATAACCTGCTCGGTTTCAAGTCGGCGAACAGCCTCGGCGGGAGCCTCGAAGCCCATTTCGATGCAGTCGAAATAGAGTGATCCGCTTGCCAGATCGTTAAAAAGGAATTGGAATCCCGAAATTCCCGAAAGCCAGTCTCTGTCGATAGCGTTTCCGTCATCGTCGGTTACCTTGGAAAGGTCGAACACATAGCAGGTAAAATCGCTGTTTACGGGCAGGGTTATCTGATTTGTGCCGTCGGCTGCGGCAATGTGCAAAAGCTTGCCGCTGTCGATGTGTTTTGCAACAAGGGACAGCTTTTTCCTGCGGTTGTCGGGATTTTTGATATATACGGTCAGGGTGTTGTAGTTCTGCAGCTGACCGTTGGGGAGGTACCACATAGATTCAAAGGAGGGGCCTACGCTGACCCTTTTCTTGGTAGAGGCGTTTATTGTATAGTCGAATTGAACCGAGCCCTGTCCCTGCATTCGGATTTCGGAATTGACCTTGACCGAGCCGCTTGACGCGTCGGTGAGATTTTCGATTCCGCCCACCGTCCAGTTGGGAACATAGTATCCGTCTCTGCGGTTGGTGTCCCAGAATACCGTCTGGTCACAGCTTGCCCAGTCGAGAGGAGTGCAGTTGTAGGCGTCGTCGAATTTGTGACTGCGATACTGGAGAGCGGGCAGACCGTAGGAATTGCAAAGGTCGGAGCAGACATTAAAGTTGGTAAAGGCGTAGGTAAAGGCCACGGGAGTTTTGATGAGGGGGTTATAGACCTCCACCTGATTGGGCGAAATTATTCTTGCTCTTGCGGGAGTGTAGATGTGGTTTTCGCCGCACACGGTAAAGCCTTCCACCTCTCTTGACGGGGCAAGGCTTCTCTCATCGGTGGAGTCGCCGGTTATGACCGAAAGGAACTGTCCGACATTTTTAAAGGTCACGATTATTTTGCCGTTATCGGTGATTGTGTAGCTTTCGACCTCGGGAATGTAATAATCGGGAGTTGTGCCCTCCGTCTTGTAAACGTTGTGAAGCATGGCCTGAGCCGTGCGGTGGGAAATGGTGCGCTTGTCGCTTGGGTGGTCGATACCGTTTTGGCAGGTGCAGGGATCTCCCGAGCAGCCGTCCAGATGATAAACAAGGCTTGCGTCGTAGAAGGTTATCTGCTGGGCCAGGGGATATTTGTTTACCACCCTTGCCACCTCTTCGGTCCAAATGGGCAGGGCGTCGTTTGTAAAGGCAAAATTGTCGGGAGCGAGCTGGGTCATTATAAAGGGCATGTCATTTACGCTTTCAAAGCGGAATTTGCCCGCAAGATCGTTTATAAAAGCGTCGAGAGCGGCCTCGTAAAAGCCGGGGTCGTTGACCAGTCCCTGTTCGAGGTTGGAGCAGCCCTGATACCAGGTAAATCCCGCAATGTTAAGTCCCGAAAGGGGGCCGAGACGGGTGATCCAACTGCCCGAGGTGTTGTCAAAGCGAACGAAGGGATTGGGATCGGCCGAATATTTGCCGTGTTTTTTAAGAATATCAACAACCGTTTTACTGCTGTTTACCGCGTCGGGAGACATCCATGCCTCAATTCCCGTCGAGCCGATTGTGGCGTTTATAAAGCCCACCGGCACATTGATGTTTTCGAAAAGCTCAACGCTTGTTAAAACGCCGTAGGCCGAGATGTTGCAGAGATAGTCGGTGTCCCGGGCGTTGTGCCATTCGGAGGGCATGGTTTTGCAGTCGAGGGTGTGAAACTGCACCCCCGGCTCCGAGGGGGCGGCGATATCGGCGGCGCGGGAGGTGTCGAGCACGCGTATGCCGTCGTATTTTTCTTCGTCGGCAAGCTTCTGCAAAAGGTCCTTCTTTTCGACCTGACCGCGGAGGTTAAACTGCATGTTGGATTGGCCGGTGCCTATCCAAAGTTCGCCGATGAGAATGTCCATAAGCTCGGCGGCGACGGTTTCTCCGTCATATACCTTTACGGCATATTTGTCAAAGCTGCCCGCTCTCGGGGAAAGCTCAAGCGACCAGGTTCCGTCGCTTGCCGTTACGGTCTCTTTGGACTCGAGCACATCGGTTTTGCCTTCAAAGGAAAGCTCGGCGGTTATTTTGTTTCCTGCCGCTGCCTTTCCCCAAAGGCGAATGGGTTTGTTTTGCTGAAAAAGCGCCCCGCTGCTTAAAAAGCAGGGCATATCGAATTTTTCCTCGGCCGATACGGTCGGCACGGCCGAAGCTCCTACTGTCATTATCACAGCAGCGGTCACCACCACAGAACATATTTTTTTAAAAATTTTCATTTTAAAGCTTCTCCTTTGTCTTTTCATATCCCATTTATACGGGACTTGTGCCCGCAGGGGGAAAGGACACTTCAAATTACGGCAAAATCATTCTACTCTTCCGCCTCAAACATGTCAAGTATTCCCACGGCCTTTTGAAGAATATTCAAAGCGTCGGTAGTGTCTATCCTGCCGTCATTGTTAACATCGGCGGCCTTTGTTGCCCGCTCGTCAAGCTCCCGTATGCCTACGCAGTTTTGCAGCACATAAAGGGCGTCGGTGGCGTCGATCTTTTGATTTCCGTCAACATCGCCGTAAAGCACCTGATCCTCTGCCTCGTCTTTTTGCCCGCAGATAAGCTGTAACTCGCAAAGTCCTATGTTCTGTACATCGGCATTTTCGATGTCCAGCCGATAGTAGCTGTATTCCTTCGTATTGCTTACTGCATAGAAGTTTATCGAAAGATCCCGTCTGAAGCTCTGGTTTTGCCGCTCGTCTATCTTTTCGTATGTTTTGCCGTCGGCCGAGCCGTAAATTGCGATGCTTTTGGGGGCGTTGTCTTTTGAATTGCAGGTCAGGGTGTACTGCTGAAGGGTATCGGCCTTCGGCAGATACATATAGATCGAGGCGCTGTTTCCGTTAAAGGAGGGGCTTTGGTCGGAATAGGAAAGGTCACAGAAAAGCTTTTGACCGTCGGTCATGTTTTCACAATAAACAAGGGGCTTTTCTCCGTTCATTTCACGGGTGCTCGAAACGGACATGCCCTTTGTGGCGTCTTCCATAGGCCCTGCCGTGTCGCCCTTTGTCACCGAGGAGGGCAGGTCGGTTTCGGTGTTGCAGCCGAAATTCGACGGCTCGCTTCCCATTTTAAAGACTATCTCTTTGGCCGAGATAAGGTCACTGTGGGTGATATAGCATTTTGTATAGTCCTTGCCGTCCACCGTCATGCTCTGAATATAAACATTCTCACTGCTGTTGTTCTGCGCGACAATGTGAATGTCGCCGGTGGAAAGGTGAAGAGTCACCTCGTCGTAAAGGGGCGAGGTTATACAGTATTCGCCGCTTCCCGCATTTGCGGCATAAAAGCCGAGAGCCGAAAGCAGATACCACGCCGATTGCTCGCCGTTGTCCTCGTCGCCGATGTATCCGTGGCCGATCTCCCCGCCGTTATAGAAGCGGTCGAGCACCTGCCTTGTCAGCGCCTGGGTTTTGTAGGCCTGACCGGCATAGTTATAAAGATAAAGCATGGCGTGGGTGGGCTGGTTGTTGTGCTGATACTGTCCCAGTCCGACATCCTTCGCCTCGGTAATTTCGTGGTTTGCAACGGCGTCGCCGGTGTGGATTGAGGGCGCCGACAGTATTTCGTCAAGTTTTTCCGTGAACTTTTCATATCCGCCGTAGAGGTTTATCATTCCCTTAACATCGTGGGTTTCATAAACGCTCATGCCGTAGCCGTTGGTTTCGACAAAGCCGTATTTCTGCCAGCGGTAGGGATCGAATTCCTCGTTTGAATAGGAAAAGCTTCCGTCACCGTTTTTCGGCATGTAAAATCCAAGCTCGCTGTTGAAAATGTTGGCGTGGTTTTTGGAACGGTTTTTGAAATATTCATAGCCGTCGTTATCTCCCAGCGCCTTTGCGAGATTTGCAATTCCCGCGTCGTTTATGCAGGCCTCAAGCGTCCATGAAACCGAGCTGTTTCCGCCGCCGTCGGCCTCCCTTGTATATCCGATATAGGGCGCCACCTCGCTGAAATTGCGCTCATATCCGGCGTCTCCGAAGAAGGAGGCCGCTTCCTTTAGGGAGGCTTCGTAGGCGGTTTCCATGTCGAATTTAATGCCCTTTGAGGCGGCATCTCCGAAAACCGCGTCGAAGTTTGTGGCAATCATGCTTAAAATTCCGCCGGGATTTGACCAGCGGGGCATTTTCCCCGCCTCTTTGTAGTGCTGAATCATTCCGTCAAGCAGTTTTCCCGCTTTTTCCGGAGCAAGCAGGAAGAGGGCCGGCCACTCGGTGCGGTAGGTGTCCCAAAAGCCGTTGCCCGCATAAAGCTGTCCCTCTGAGACGACGGGATTGTCGGCCGTTCCGCTGTAGGGACTGCAATATTTGAAGACAGGCTGCTCGGCTGTGCCGGTGTTTTCGGAATAGTTTTTGGGGAATAAAAACATCTTGTAAAGGGAGGAATAAAGGCGGCAAAGCTCCTGCTCGGAAGCGCCCTTTACCTCCACCGTGTTCAGTATTTCGTTCCAAAGAGCCTTTGCATCGCTTAAAACACTGTCGAAAGAGGCGCCTTCGGAAATTTCAAGCTGTAAATTCTTTTTGGCCTGCTCGATGCTTATATAGGATGTGGCAAATTTCATGTTAAGCACCTTTGTGGAGGACGGAAATTGCGCCACCGCAAAGGGACGCCCCTGACTGTCCGAGAAATTGACAATGCTTTCGGGGACGGCGTCGACAAATTCGCCGTAAACATACATGCGGTTAAAGCCGCTTTGAACGGCAACATTTTCAACCGAATAATCGGTGTAGGCCGAAAAGCTGTTGCCGTCGAAGGATATGCTGCCGCCTGTTTTAATGTCTCCCGACGAGCTGTATGAATCGAAAATGACATTGGCGATGCTGGTGCTGTCGGTATAGGTTATTCTTACCGCCGCGGCGTGGTCGGTGGGGGTCATTTCCACCTTTACCCCCGAGGCGGGAGTGTCGTCGTCGAAGGTGACGGCATAGTAATGAGCCTTTGCGACCTCATTTTTGTGGCTGAAGTTCGAGGCGCGGTTTTTGGCATTTACCGCTTTTTCATCGGGATTTTTCTCCCACACATTGGGCATAAACTGAAATACGCCGTAGTCGATAAGGGCGATGTTGGCCTGGTGGCTTGTGCCGAAGGCCTGAATGGTGTCCGAGCCGTAGGTGTAAAGATATTTATCGGTTCCGGTAAAGGGTGTCAGAGCGTTAAAGCCGTTTGGCACGCTGACCGCAGGGTAGGTCTGCCCGTGGGAATAGCTTCCGGTGTTGTCGGTGCCGCGGGTGGTCAAAACATAGTCGGCGGGAGAGTCCTTTGTTTCGGGCTCAATCGACTGAACGGCAATGTCGTCGATATAGGAAAGAATATCGTCGCCGTCCTCCTCCCGCTCGTAGCGTACAAGAATTTTGTCTATGACCTTTGACCGCGCCTTTTCGGATATGGTGCAGCACACATAGTTCCACTGGCGGCGGTACATGCTGCTTGCCTTGCCCTGGGAAAGGGGATCCATAAGATGTCCGTTAATGTCGGTCGCGCCGAGCTCCGAAAGATATGTTCCGTCGGTAAAGGCCAGGTCGACGGAAATGTATTGCCCCGTGCGACGGTCGTCGTTTTCGCCGTTATAATCGGGGAAGATCATATAGGAAAGCTGAGTGTTTTTAAACACCTGAATGTTGAGATTTTCAAAGATTATGACATTGTTTTTTGCCTTGCCGACGGTTTTTTGCCCGCTGATTTTAAGGGCCTTGGAGCCGCTGTAGCCGACCTTTGTTTTTCCGCAGTTGTTAACGGCGGGTCCGTTTGTGATCTCGGCGGTCAGCGGGGTCTGCTCGGTGGCGATGTCTTTGGCAAAGCCGATCGAAAGCTGTTTTCCGTTTGGTGTTTCGGATTTAAGATTGCCTCCTTCAAAGGAGCTGAAAAACCATGTGGTTTTGACCGTTCCGTTGACGACAGGCTCAAGGGCGGCCGCGCCCACCTGACTTATTCCGATTGCCGCGGCAAGAGCCACCGCCGCGATTTTCTTTTTCATAATTACCTTCCTCCTTCAATGGACGAAACAAATAATAAGTGTCGGGGGATTCCCTTCACCGAAAAAACCGGGCGTTAAAAGCCGTTTGCTGTTTACGCTTTTCAAGGCACAGCGCCCTTTTAGGCGATTTCACGGCGAAAATCCCAAATCACAGTGTAAATGTTACATTTTGTTCTGTCAATACCTTTTTAACAAAAAACCGCCGAAAAACAGAATAATTTCATACATTTTCCCACTCAATCGTGTTTTCGCCCGATTAAGGGGCTTCTTCCCTGCCGGCAAAGAACCCTTCGCCCCTGTTTTCGGCGTCACGCAAAAAGACCGCAGGTTACCCCTGCGGTCTCGTTATTTTGATTGCTTGCTTTGCGGTCTTTGAGCTTTGTCGAACGGTCAGCCTACCGTGACCTCGTTAATTGCCGAATCGGCACCGTTTACGGTAACGCAAAAAAGATTGCCCTCACTGTTGTGAAAAAACAAACTGCCTGCCGCATAATAAAGGTCGACCGCCTCGGGAGCCGAGCAAAGCAGCGTGTCCTCCTCGCTTCTTTCCCGCTCGCTTTCAAGCAGCTTTTGATGAATTTCTCCCGCGCCGTTCATGTAGAAAAGAACCCCTCTGCCGTCGCTTGAGGTGGTCAGGCTGAAAAGCGTACCGTCGGTCGCGGAGAATTTAAGCCCCACATCCACCCCCGACACAACTGCGGGAATTTTCAAAATCTTTCCGTCGAGAGAATAGTATATATCGTCCAGAGTGTAGCAAAAACGGTCGACTTTTTTATCCACAAGGGTAACCCTTTTGGTGCCGTCGGAGGCCATTTTGTGCAGTCCGTTTTGATCGGAATACACAACAATGCGGTTGTCGGCCGTGAAATCCTCAATGCATCCGTCGGAAATCTTTTTAAGGTCGTTGCCGTCGAAACGCATTTTATAAAGGTAAAAATCCTGACCGATAAAATAAATCCAGTTGCCGTTAAGGCTCATTTTTCTGCAGCCGGTCATACTGCCGATGCTTTCGCTGACCGTGCCGTAATATGTGGTTTTTTTAATGTCCCCGCCGTCGATGAAATATATAAAGCCGTCGAGGGGATTAAGACTGCTGACGTCCCCCTCAAAAACCGTCTTGATTTCGCCGTTTTCCCTCGAAAGGCGGCCGAGATTGCCGTTTCTTTGGCGGAAGAAAACATAATCGTCGGTTTCGGTGACATTGCCGCCGTAGCAGAGGTTGGAGGAAAGGGTGGCGGGGGCAAGGGTGCCCGGGTCATAGGGGATTATGACCATTGCACCGACAACGGCGATGACAACGATTACCGCCAGCGCCGTAAACAGGACGGCGGTCTTTTTTGCTTTGCTTTGGTCGTTAGAGCTTAAAGGCATGGGTTTTTCTCCTATTCAGAAAATTCGGCCGAGCGTTTTAAAATATATTCGGTGCCGGCCGCAAAAAGCTCGGTGCCGAGGGCGCAAAGCCCCTTGTCCTCCGGCCTTTCGCAAATAAGTGCGAAGGTCTTGCCGATCTCGCTTTCGGTGCTGCCCACTCCCCTTACCGCAAGGTAATAGAAGGAAAGGGCGGTGGAATAGTTGCCTTCGGGGCCGAAGGTCTCGGGACAAAGTCTGTCCATTTCCACCTGGCAGGAATTGATGACAATTCGCGCGAGAATGTTGCTTTGAAGGTATCTTTCGCTTCCCACCGTTATTGAAAAGAGCAGCAAAAGGCGGCAGTTTATGAGCAGCGAGCTGTCCACATCCCGAAGCAGCTCAAAATCCCCCTCGCACTTACAGATTTTTTCGGCGGCCTGCCTGCCTACCAGCTTTGCAAGGGCGGTTTTTCCGTCCTCGTCGGCCTCTTCAAGCTGTTCGAGAATTTTTGCCTTTTCTTCATACGGAGAGGGCTCGGGAGCTTTTTCCCCGGCGATCTTAATGTCGTCGTCCCCTTCAAAAAGAAGATCTGTTTTGTCACTCATAAAAAACACCTCGTTTCTTTGTTGCGGATAATGCTGTTTTGGGTATTGGCTTTAATGATTTAACCGAAATCAGCCTATAAGGGCGGTTATGCTGTCAACAAACTTGTCGAGTCCGGTGGAAAGCACCGCAAAGCTTCCCTGGCCGTTCAGGCTGGCGAAATACCGACGGTCCGAAATGGGAGAAAATCTGACGGTATCGGTGCCGGGATAGTCGCGGTAGGTAAAGGCTACGGTAACATAGGGATTTGCCGAATCGGCACCGTTTTCAACGCTTTCGAAGGCGGTGACCGAAAGGAAGTTCACATAGGCCTCCCTAAAGCTTTGTGTGTCCACCGTCTTACCGTTTGCATAGACGGTAAGGTTACTGCTGTCCTTTTCGTCAAAGGAAAGGTCGAAAACCGTGGAAACACCGTCCTTTGTGAAGGTAACGGTTTTGAGCTTTGTTATGTCGCAGGAATAAATGTTTTTGGAAACATAGTCGCTTGCCTTTGTGAACAGCGCCGAGAGATATGATTGCTCCACAAGGAACACGGCGGGATTGCCCTTTATCATAACGGCGTAATAGGTGTTTTCGCCGCTCTCGTCGGAAATTGTGTTTCCGATGTTTATGGTGTAGTTGATATTTTTGACGGTGTAGGAAGCCACAACGGCAGGCTTTGCAAGACCGTACTGTTCAAGCTGAGAGGTCGAAGGGGAAATTACGGCGCAGCTGTTGGCCGAAAGTCCGTCGTTAAGAGGCTTTAAAAGGGCGGTCATTTTGTCCACATCAACATTTTGCGAAACGGGGGAGGTCATCATGTAAATGCTGTTGTGGGGAGGGGTGTCGGCGTCGACATTTGTAAATTTAATGGGCTTTTCGAAGTTTGTGCCCGAAAGCTCAAGGCCGTCGAAATAGGAAAGCTCGCCGCTTATGAAGTATTTGTCGGCGATTTCGTCGCCGGTTTCGGTGTAGGAGGTCTCGTCCTTAACCGCCTCGATGATGTCGGTCTGTACGAAATAGGTCAGATCCTTTTCAAGGAAGTTGCACATTCCCTGCTCGACGCGGTATATGCGGTTATTTTCCGAAAGCTCGTCGGAATTTCCCGCGCTCTTGCATTCGATGGTGACAAAGCGGTCGGTGCCGGTGGGGGTTTTGTCGCCGCAGTAAACGGTGTATTCCGAGCCGTCCTTAAAGCTGACCTTCGCCGACGATACGGGGCTGTCAAGGCCGCATTCCTCAAGATATGTTTTGTCCCCCTGGGGAATGGTTGCGATTTTGTCCTCGGCGTAAACCGAGACGTATTCGGGAGTCAGTATCTCCCCGATAATGAAGGAAATACGGGTATTGTTAAAGGTAATGCCGTGAATATTTGTTTTTTCGGCGGCGTTAATTTCCCAAAGGGTGGTGTCCTTTTCAACCTCGTCGCCGCTGGTGCTGTCTATTTGGGTGGTTTTGCCGAGGGTGGGGATTATGGCAAAGGTATCATACTGATTTTTTACCACCACATTGGTAACCGGCCCCATTTTAAGGCTGTCGGCGGCGGTGGCCGAGGAGGAATAGTCTCCCAGATCGAAAACATAGGAAAGCTCGGTTTGGGAGTCTGCATCGGACGAGGTGTCCTCCTCCTGGTTGTCCTTGCCCCAGAAGTGTACGGCGGCAAAGGCACCTGCTCCCAGAGCGATACAAACCGCCAAAGCGACAATTGTGTTCAGCGCCCTTTTGGAAATGCGTCTTTTTTTGACCGGCTTTTCGGAAACGGCGGTGGGAGCGTCAAAGATGCTTGTGTACCGATCCTTGTCGGTCGTGTTTTCGGGAGTTTTGGGGTTTTTCGGATTCATAGCGTTCTCCTTAAAATGGGATAAAGTGAAGGCTTGTCGGGAAGCCGCCTGCCGCTTGAGGTCAAATCGGTCGGCAGGCTTCGTCCGACATAAAACACGGATTTTAATAAAATTGCGGGCTTCTGAAAAATTATGCCCTTTACAAAAGGATTATACCTTAGGTTCTCTTGCGGCGGCGGTTCCAGATAACTATTCCGGCCACAACAAGTCCTACCGGGATAAGTCCCACAAAAACGATATACATAACGGTGGGGGCGGTGCTGTGTATGAGCTGGCTTGCGAAGTTGGAGGTGTTGATGACCTTGGGAGAGATGTTGACGGTCGTTTCGGTGTTCTGATCAACCCCTGCAAAGCCGTTAAAGATGTTGAGAATGAGGGTGGAATTGTATATCGAGCTTTGGGAAAGCACCTGCTCGTTAAGGGTATAGGTTCCGCCGATGTAAACAACATTGGAGGCGGGGGTCTGTTCTCCGCTTGTCTTGCTGTCGTAGGCCGAGCCCATGAGCATAACATCAAATGGACCCTTTTCGGTGGCCTGAGATGAGACCCAGTCCTGACCGGCGTCGATGGGACGGCCCAGGGCGGAGTCATAGGTGGTCAGAATGGGGGTGGTGTAGCGGTTGCCGTTTTTGTCGAAGGTGCGGCGGGCAAGGCGGTAGACGTCGGGATAGATAATGGAATTCTGAGGGTCGAAGCTTGCGGTATAATCGCTGTCGGCCGCCTCAACAAGCAGGGCGGTGGCGACCGAATAGCTGTTGGTTTCGTCGTATCCGATAAGGGGCAGCACGCCTATTCCCCATTCCGAAAGGAATTGCTCGAGATTGGGCATGGAGGGCTGGCTGTAGGAGGCCATATAAACGAGATTTTTGCCGTAGTTTCCGCCGTTTATGAGATAGTCGGAAATCTTGGAGATTTCCTCGGAGGTAAAGTCCTCGGTGGGTTGGTACAGCACAACCGACGAGGCGTCCTCGGGAATTTCGTCGGTCAGAACGCTTGCCACATCGGTAAAGGTGTAGTTGTTTTTGGAAAGAAGGGTCTTAAGACCGGAAAGAGCGGTTCCCTCTCCCGAGGCGGTCTGAGCGCCGTGTCCGCCTATAACCGCAACCTTGACCGAGCTTTCGGAGGAAACGGTGTAAAGCGCCGAGGTCATTTCCATTGCGAGATTGGAGCCGGTCAGATTGTTGTAATAAGAAGAGCCGTACATGGCAAGCTGATTGTAAAGGGTCTGATTAACCTCGGTGGCGAAAATGTCGGTAAGCTTGATTATGCGGTAACGGTTGTTGTCGTCGCCGCTTTGGGTCTTGTGGATGCAGGAAACGATAATGTCGCCGTATTCGAGGTTTTCGGAAGAATAGCTGTTTTTGACCTCGGTAAAATCCGTGACCGAGTTGGGGTCGCGGAAGGAGACCTTGATTCTGCCGTTTATTGTGGGGAAGGATTTGATGAACATAAGGGTCTGGCGGGCATATTTTCTGTAAACCGTTTCGGCATCGGAGGAGCTGATGTTAAGGCCGCAGCTCTGAATCATGGCGTTCATATATGTTGTGCCCTCAAAGTCGTCCTCGTTTGCACAAACCGTAACGGATATGTCCTTGTCGATGTTCTTTATATACTGCTCATATTCTCCGTCGAGGTTTATGGTGTAATCCTGCTGAGCCGTAAGGTCAATAGAAAAGGGGAAGCGGTTGTTTACCGTGGTTATAATTACATTAAGCAAAACGGCGATAACAACGGCCGCAATAATAAGCACGGCGGCCATTCCGCCTCTTTTAAATGCTTTGGATGATTTCATGTTTTCTGTCCTCCTATTCTGATCAGGCGTAGCGGCGGCGGTCAATGGCGGTGATACAGAAGAAAAGGAAGAGCGCCGCAAGGCTTAAAAAGAAGAAAATGTCGGAATAATTGAGGGTGCCCTTGGTGAAGTTTGAAAATCTGTCGAGGATCGACATTCCCTCAAAAAGCTTGACAATGACCTTTGTAAAGGCGTTTTCGGAGGAGGAAAGGAAGGATACGATAAAGCTGGGAATAAGCACAAGACCAAGCTCCAGCGCATATGTGGCAACCGCCACAACCACCTGCACCTCGGTGAGGGTCGAAAGGAACATTCCCATGGCAATAAGGGCGGCGCCGAAAACCAGCGTGCCGATGAAGTTGCCTAAAAAGACCATCCAGTCGGTGGCGATGTAGAAGGTTATTATGATCTGATAGACAAGGGTTATGGAAACGGCAATGGCGTAAACCGCAAAGGCCGCAAAGAATTTACCCAGCACCACAGAGGTTATCTTGACCGGGGCGGTCATAACCAGCTGGTCGGCCTTTTGGTGGCGTTCCTCGCTGAAAAGCCGCATGGTCAGAATGGGAATGATAATAAGGGCGCAAAGGAAAAGTCCGGGAGAAAATATTCCCGAAATGTCGGGCTGACCCGCCTCAAAGAATACGGCGAAAAGCAGTCCCGATATGACATAAAATATGGCCAGCACCGCAAACCCTATGGGCGAGGTGAAATAAGCCTTAAATTCTCTTTTAAATATTGCGTTCATTATCTGTCGCCCTCCTTTTCGGTGTCGGTGTCGTCGGCCGCGGCCGCCTTGGCCTTGCGATCGCTCTTGTCAAAGGCCTTGATGAGCGACTCGGGCGGCTCGTTGATCATCTTTAAGAATATGTCCTCAAGGGAAAGGGTGTCGGAATAAAGCTGGGTAACGGGCCAGCCGCAGGCAAGCATTTCCCTTGAAATGTCCGAGCAGATTTCGCCGTTTCTTTCGGGCTCGATCTTAAAGTCGGTGGCCTCTCCCGCCGTTCCGGTAACGGTTATCTTGCCGATTTCCGGAATGGCCGAAAGCTTTTCAAGCACCTCTCTTGCGGGGCCGATGACCGAAAGGTGTACCACATAGCTGTCCGACAGACGGGCCGAAAGATTATCGGGGGTGTCGTCGGCGATGATTATGCCCTGATTTATAATGATGATGCGTTTGCACACCGCCTGAATTTCCGAAAGAATGTGGGAGCTTAAAATGACCGTGTGGTTTTTGCCGAGCTTGTGTATAAGCTCGCGAATTTCGATTATCTGGGAGGGATCAAGACCGACCGTCGGCTCGTCGAGAATAAGCACATCGGGATTGCCGATAAGCGCCTGAGCGATTCCCACCCTCTGGCGATAGCCCTTTGAAAGGTTGCGAATAAGGCGGTTTTTAACATCCTCAATCTTAACCAGCTTGCGAATTTCGGCAAGGTGGGGATTTCTCGGCAGCTTGGTTTTTTTAAGGTCATATACGAAGTTTAAATATTCGTCCACCGTCATACCGGTGAAAAGGGGCGGCTGCTCGGGAAGATAGCCGATGTGGCGCTTGGCATCCTCGGGCTGCTCAAAGATGTCATAGCCGTTGACCGAGACGGTCCCTTCGGTGGCCGAAAGGTAGCCGGTTATGATGTTCATTGTGGTGGATTTTCCTGCACCGTTGGGTCCGAGAAAGCCGACAACCTCGCCGTCGTTAATGGTGAAAGAGGCGTTTTTGACTGCTTTAAAGTTCCCGTATTTTTTGGTCAGGTTTTTTACTTCAATCATTTTGTTCCCTCCAAAAATCGGAATAATTCAAAAACTATTTTAGTTTGTAAAGATGAATATTGTTTAAACTTTTGATAAATTTATAAAATTTAAAAAGATGTTTTGTTTAGTTTTTACGAGCTTGTCAACATAAGGTGTATTATGCATTTGACAAACACAACATATTGTGATATAATTGTATTACAAAGAGAAAAGCACCATGAATTAAAAACAACAGCTAAATCCCGATAATGGGACAGTGCCTTTGATATAATAAAGATGTCGAAAGGGGAAGAGAAGTATGCTCGGAGTAATTTTACTTTATGTTATGATACAAATGTGGCTTTACGATTCGGATAAAAAGGATCGCAAAAAGATGAAAAGAAAGACGGTCTTAAAGCGGTATAACGACGGCTGGGAGGTATACGCAAAAACCAAGGCCTCCTAAGGGCAGCCGACCGATCGGCACGGCTCGGGTCTGCGGGTCGCGGGCGGTCCGTTTGACGGGCGGACGCTTAATACCGATAATCTTTCAAGGCAAGGAGCGGGATTTTCCCGCTCTTTTTCTTTTTTATAAATTTGTCATGTTGCTCTCTCGGCAATTTCCGAAAAGCTCTTAAATAATACCTTCGGCAAATTCCTCGGCCGAAAAGGGAACAAGGTCGTCGATACCTTCGCCCACGCCCACCATTTTGACAGGAATGCCAAGCTCCTCCTTAATGGAAAGCACCATTCCGCCCTTGGCCGTACCGTCGAGCTTTGTAAGCACAATGCCGGTAATTCCTGCGGCGGCGGCAAATTCCTTGGCCTGATTCATGGCGTTTTGGCCGGTGGTGGCGTCGATGACAAGCAGCGTCTCCCGATCGGCATCGGGAAGCTCACGGTCGATTATGCGGGAAATCTTGCTAAGCTCGTCCATAAGTCCCTTTTTGTTGTGAAGCCGTCCGGCCGTGTCGCAAATGATGAGGTCGCAGCCCCTTGCCTTTGCGGCCGAAATGGTGTCGAAAACCACGGCGGCGGGGTCGGATCCCTCCTTTTGCTTTATCATGGGCACTCCCGCACGCTCGCTCCACACCTCAAGCTGCTCGATAGCGGCGGCGCGGAAGGTGTCGGCCGCTCCGAGAATGACGCTCTTGCCCTCTTTTTTGTATCTCAGCGCCATTTTGCCGATGGTGGTGGTTTTGCCGGCGCCGTTGACCCCTATCATGACGATTATCGAAGGCTTTGTATCGGTTTTAATGTTCTGTCCGTCGGCCAGCATGCCCGTTATGATCTTTCTGAGCATGTCCTTGATGTCCTCGGGGTTTTCGGTGCGGGCGGCCTTGACCTCGGATTTAAGCTCGGTGCATATTTTCTCGGCCGTGGAAACCGAAATGTCGGACATTATAAGTATCTCTTCAAGCTCCTCAAAAAGCTCGTCGTCTATTTTGGTAAAGACCGAGAGCATTCCGTCCAGAGCCGAAGAAAGGGAATTTTTTGTTTTTTTAAGTCCCTCGGCTATTTTGCTGAAAAATCCCATCAGTTGTTATATTCCTTTCCTTCAAGCTTGAGTATTTTTGAAACGCCCTTTTCCTGCATGGTCACGCCGTAAAGCACATCGGCCTCCTCCATGGTTCCTCTGCGGTGGGTAACGACGATAAACTGGGTGTCGCCGCACATTCTGCGAAGATACCGGGCAAAGCGGTCGACATTGACATCGTCGAGAGCCGATTCCACCTCGTCGAGCATGCAAAATGGCGGGGGTGCGACCTTCATCATGGCAAAGTATATTGCCAGCGCAACAATTGACTTTTCTCCGCCCGAGAGCTGTTCGATGCTGGAAACGTTTTTGCCGGGAGGCTGCACCTTTATTTCAATGCCGGAATTGAGCACATCGGCGGGATCGGAAAGCACGAGATGAGCCGTTCCTCCGCCGAAAAGCTCGACAAATGTTGCCGAAAAATTCTTGTTGATAAGGGTAAACTTTTCGTTAAAGGCGGTCTGCATATTGCCCACAAGCTCGGAAATAAGCCGTCCAAGCTCGGCTTTGGCCCGTTCCACATCCGACAGCTGGGTCTTCATAAATTCGTATCGCTCGGAAACCTCGGCATATTCGTCGATAGCCTCAAGGTTGATGTTTCCGAGAGATTTTATCCTGCCCTTTATTTCCCTCAGCTTTCGGTCGGCGGCGGGAATGTCGTCGATCTTTATATCCAGCTCCTCGGCCGCCGAAACGGTCAGCTCGTATTTGTCAAAGAGCTTTGAAACGACCCCCTCCTGCTCCTTTTGCATGTTGTCGCGGCGCTCGGTAAGGCGGGTGACCTCGCTCGACAGCCGTTCCTTTTTGGCCGAAAGATCGCGTTCCTCGGCCGTTAAAGAGGAAATACCCGCCTCAAGCTCGGTGCGCTCCTTAAGCTTTTGCTCCGATCTTTTTCGGCTTTGCTCGGCTCGCTCTTTAAGCTCGGCAATCTCGCCTTTAAGCCGTTCTATCTTTTCGGTTTCCTCGGCGTTTGCGCCTTCAAGCTGTTCAATGCGAAGGCGGGTGGCGTCCTTTGCGGTTTTGGCGTCGTTTTGGCGGGAGGTTACGGAGGCTATGCTGTCCTTAATGACCTCGGCTTCGTTTTCAAGAGAGAGGATTGTCACCCTTACGGCCGAGTTGCCCATAAGAAGCTTTTCTCTCTTTGCCGAAAGCTCGTCGCCCTGATTTGTCAGCTCCGAAAGTGCGTTCTGCTTTGCTTCAAGCTCGGTTTTAAGGGCGTTTATTGCCTCGTTTGCGTCCCGCGCCGTCTGTTCAAGCTCGGCAATGCGCTTGGCCGATTGCTGCTGCTCGTTCAAAAGCTCGTTCAAGGCCTTTTCGCCGAGGACAATGTTTTCGCTTACCCGTCTCAGCTCGGAAACCACGCGTATTTTGTCCTCGTTTGCGGTGGTGCGCTCGGCCGCCGCTCCCTCAACCGCCGCAAGACGGGAGGAAAGCTCGGCCGAAAGCCGCCCGTTGGTCTTTTGTTCCTCTTCAATGTTCTTTCTTATGTCGGCGGCCTTTTGTTTTAGCTTTTCGATCTCGCCCGAGCGGGACAAAAGCCCTGCCGAGTGGGAAAACGAACCGCCGGTTAGGGAGCCTCCGGCGTTGACCGTCTGCCCGTCAAGAGTTACCACGCGGAACTTGTATCCGTATTTTTTTGCGATTGATGCGGCGCAGTCGATGTCCTCGGCCACCGCAATACCTCCCAAAAGGTAGGAAAACACGGGTTTATATTCGCTCTCAAAGGAAACGAGACTGTCGGCCGTTCCGAGATACCCTGCGCAGGAATCGATGCCGGGTGCGGCAAGCTTTCGCTCCTTAAGATTTGTGAGCGGCAAAAATGTTGCACGCCCCAGCCGGTTTTGCTTTAAAAAGAGAATGGCCTTTTTTGCGTCTCCCTCGGTCTTTGTGACGATGTTCTGAAGGGCTCCTCCCAGAGCCACCTCCACCGCCGCCGAGTATTTTTCGTCGGTGGAAAGCAGTCGGGAAACGGGGCCCTTAATGCCCGAAAGCCGTCCCTTCTCGGCCTCTTTGACCACTGTCTTGACCGTATTGTTAAACCCGTCGAGAGAATTTTCCATGTCGGTCAGAATTTTGGCTCGTCTTAAAGCCTCTCCCTCGTCAAGGGTCAGCTTCTGCAGCCGTTCGTTTGAGCGGGCTATCTTTTCCTTGGCCGAATTAATAAGCATCTCGGCGCCCTTTTGGGAATTTTCACATTCCTTTATCTTTTCGTCAAACCGTTCAAGATCCTTTTCAAGCTCGGCCTTTTCGCCGTAGGCTTCTTCAAGAAGCTTCTGCCTGCGGGAAAGCCCCTCTTTAAGGGCAGTCTTGCGGTTTTCTATCTCCGAAAGGGAGGATGATGCGGTAACGCTTTTGATGTTTTTTCGGGAAATGCTTTCGGTGAGAAGGGCTATCTCCCCGCGCACGGCGTCAAGGCTTTTGTCGCTTTGTTCAAGCTCGGTAAGAAGAGTCTCAAGCTCGGCGGCGGAATTTGAAAGCTCCAGCCGCTGCTTTTTGATGTCCTGCTGCTTCTTTTCAAGCTCGAGGTTTTTCTGTTCCAGCTCACGGCTTAAAGCACTATCGAGGCTGTCGTTTGAAAGATCGCTTTTAAGCTGTTCAATGCTTTGATTGTTATGGAAGATGTTGTTTTCGCAAACGGCAATCTGACCCTCGATTCGGGCGGCCGATTCCTCACATTCGGAAATGCCTCTTCGCAGCCCGTCCATCTGAACGGTAAGCAGTCTTGTTTGCGCTCCCGACTGATCCAGCTGTTCGATTATTTCATCGATCCTGTCCCTTGCGTTTTCATAGTCGAGGGTGGCGATGTCTATCTTTCGGGTCTGCTCTTTAAGTCCCTGCTTGACCTTTTCGAGGCTTATAAGCCACAGGCCGACCTCCAGCTCCTTGCACTGTCCCGAAAGCTCCAAAAATTTCTTGGCCTTTTTGCATTGCTCCTCGAGTGGGCCCACCCGAAGGGTAAGCTCCTGCATAATGTCCCTGAGTCTCACAAGGTTTTCCTCGGCGGCCGAAAGCTTTCGCTCGGCCTCGGTCTTGCGGTAGCGGAAGCGGGAAATGCCGGCCGCTTCTTCAAACATCTCCCGTCGGTCGTCGGATTTGCGGGAAACGATGTCGCTTATTTTCCCCTGGCCGATCATGGAATAGCCGTCCCGCCCGAGGCCGGTATCCATAAACAGCTCGTTAATGTCCTTAAGGCGGACGGTGGCATGGTTTATCCGGTATTCGCTTTCTCCCGAGCGGTAGTAGCGGCGGGTTATAAACACCTCGTCGCTGTCGCAGTTAAGGGCTCGGTCGCGGTTGTCGAGGCAGAGGGTGACCTGCGCCATTCCCTGGGGGCGGCGGGAGGCGGTACCGTTAAAGACGACGTCCTCGGATTTTTCGCCCCTGAGCTGTTTATTCGATTGTTCTCCCAGCACCCACCGAATGGCGTCGGAAATGTTGCTCTTTCCGCTGCCGTTAGGGCCGACAACGCCGGTTATGCCCTTTTCGAATTTAAGGGTGGTTTTATCGGGAAATGATTTAAAGCCCTGGGCTTCAAGTGTTTTTAAAAACAATCCGATTGCTCCTTTTGCGCGGCGACCTCGTATTTAGCAAGGCCGTCGCGGGGTTTTATTTTACAGATACAGCCGATGCTTTCAAGCGCGGCGATGTTTTTTTTCGACTGTCCGATCATTTTAGAAATTTCTGAAGGGCTTACAAAAAGGGTAAAATGCCCCGTTTGCTCCCCCGTTTTTTTAACGGCGTCAACGGCCGCTTTAAGATATATCCTTCCCTCGCAAAGCTCGCGGAAGGCGGGATGATAAGGCCCCGCAACATAAGAGCTCTCCACATCCTTTGATGAATGAAGCCCCAGCTTTATGACCCTTATGCCTTCTTTTTCGAAAAACTCAAGAAGCTGTGCGCAAAGGTCAACCGTTTCATCAAGAGAAGGCGGGGAATATTTCCCCGATTTATAAAGTCTGCTCAAAAGCGTGTGTTCAAGGGTGATTGCAGGATAGATTCTGACCGTCTCGGGCTCAAGATCGGCGATCTTCCGCGCTGTTAAAAGGTCGCTTTGAAGGTCGCTTTTGTAAAGGCCGGTCATCATCTGAAGCCCAAGCTCAAGCCCGCTTTGCTTTATAAGCCGAGATGCGTTTTCAACCTGCTTTGCCGTGTGGCCTCTGAGATTTGCGAGAAGCACCCCGTCGTCCATACTTTGCGCTCCAAGCTCCACCGCGCATACCCCGTAGCCTTTAAGAAAATCGAGTATTTCCCCGTCGATGGCGTCGGGGCGGGTGGAAAGACGTATGCCCTTTACCCTTTTTTCCTTAACAAAGGGATGCGCGGCCGATAAAAGCTCGGTCATATAGCTTTTATCGATAGCGGTAAAGCTTCCGCCGAAAAAGGCTATCTCGGTGGTTTCGGGGTCGTTTATATAGGACAGTCCCTTTTCGACCGTCGCGGTAACGTCGGCGGCGCGGGGAATGTCTTTTTGGCCGGTTATGGCATTTTGATCGCAAAAGCTGCATTTATGGGGACATCCCATATGAGGGACGAATATTGAGATGTTGGCGCTCATTTAATTATTCCCATAAGCTTTAAGGCCTGCTCGGCCGCCGCCTGCTCGGCGTCCTTTTTGCTGTGGCCGATGCCGGTGCCCACGAGGTTTGAATTTATTCTCACCTCAACCGTAAACCGTTTGTCGTGGTCGGGGCCCTGCTCCCCCACAAGAGTATATATGAGCTTGTCCTCGGGATTATGCTGAATGACCTCCTGCAAATGGGTTTTAAAATCCTTTTCCACCGCGCCGAGATGCTTGTCGAGAGAGGGCACGACGAATGAAAGAACAAACTCCCTTGCCGGCTCCATTCCGCCGTCGAGATAAATGGCGGCGATAAGAGCCTCAAAGGCGTCGGCGATAATGCTGGAGCGATCCCGTCCGCCGGTGCGCTCCTCCCCGTGGGATAGGAGCAGGAATTCACCCAGTCCCAGCTTTCTCGAAAATTCCGAAAGAGCCTTTTCGCAAACGGCCGAGGCTCGTATGCGGGTAAGCTTGCCCTCGGGGAGCTTGGGAAAGGTTTTATAAAGAAAGTCGGAAACGACTATCGAAAGCACCGAGTCACCGAGAAATTCCAGCCGCTCGTTGCACATTTCCGGGTGCCGCGTTTCGTGGGCGTAGGAGGAATGGGTCAGGGCGTTTTCCAGCAGCTTTTTATCTTTAAAACAGTAGTTTATACGCTGTTCAAGCGTTTTCATCGGAGTCAGCTCCCTTTTGGCTTTGATAAAATTCCGAAATGGCGGCAATGGCACCGGAGGAGGCAAATGCATCGGCCTGGCGAATAGCGTTTTTAAAGGCGCGTTCGTTGGAGCTTCCGTGGGCCTTGATGACCGGCTTTTTGATTCCGAGCAGCGGCGCTCCCCCTACCTCTGAATAATCCATCAGCTTTTTCATGCTTTTAAGGTTTTTCTTGACCATAAGAGCCGCGATCTTGGAAAGGGTGCCCTTAACAAAGGCCTGTTTAATGAGACCGTAAAAGGAAAGAGCCACGCCTTCGGACATTTTAAGCACGATGTTGCCGGAAAATCCGTCGGTCACCAGCACATCGCACCTGTCCGACATAACATCCCTTGCCTCGATGTTTCCCACGAAGTTTAAGGGGGATGCCTTGAGCAGCTGATAGGTCTCGACCCTAAGCTTGTCGCCCTTCGTGTCCTCGGAGCCGTTGTTTAAAAGCCCCACTCTCGGGTTTTTAATGCCCAGAGAAAGCTCCATGTATTTTGCCCCCATAACTCCGAAGGAAAGCAGCATCTCGGGGCGGCAGTCGGCGTTTGCACCTGCGTCCACAAGAAGGAATCTCGATTTGGGCGTGGGCATCATTGTGGCAATGGCCGGGCGCTTTATGCCCTTGATACGCTTGGTTATAAAGGTTGAGCCCACCGCGATGGCACCGGTGCTTCCGGCCGAAACAAAGGCATCGCCCTTACCCTGAGCCAGCGCCTTCAGTCCAACCGCAAGGGATGTGTCGCCGTTTTCTTTGAGTACCGAGGTAGGCTCGGCATGCATATCGAAAACCCTTGGGGCGTTTAAAATTTCCATACCCACAAGAGAAATGTCGTTCTGAATGGCCACCCGATGTATTTCGGCCTCGTTTCCGCAAAGAACAATGCTCACTCCAAGCTCCTTAACAGCGAGCTCGGCTCCTTTAAGAGCGGCAAGAGGGGCGTTATCTCCGCCGAATGCGTCGACAATAACTTTGCTGTGCATAAAATCCTTCCTTTCCTGCGGCAAGGGCTTTTGCCTGCCGTTTCCGATACTGTTGCTTTTAAATCTGTTTTATTTCTTTTCCCGTCGCGGCTTTTGCGGACGGTGTTGTTTCGTCATTACAGGCGCCGCCCGTATTATTGCTCGCCGGCCTTGAGCTTTTCGGCGCGGTCGGCGGTTATGAGCGGATCGATGACCTGATCGAGATCGCCGTTTAAGATCTGCTCGAGATGATAGAGGGTCAGGCCTATGCGGTGGTCGGAAACGCGGCTTTGCGGATAGTTGTATGTGCGTATGCGCTCCGAGCGGTCGCCCGTTCCGACCTGAGAGCGGCGCTCGCTGGCTATCTTGCTTTCCTGCTCCCGCTGCTTTGCCTCGTAAAGGCGGGAACGCAGCACCTTCATGGCCTTTTCGCGGTTTTTGTGCTGACTGCGCTCGTCCTGACATTCGACGATAAGGCCGGTGGGCAGATGGGTTATGCGTATGGCCGATTCGGTCTTGTTTATGTGCTGTCCGCCTGCGCCCGACGAGCGGAAGGTGTCGATCTGAAGGTCGGCGGGATTTATCTCTATTTCCACATCCTCGGCCTCGGGAAGCACCGCCACCGTAACGGTGGAGGTGTGTATGCGGCCCTGGGTCTCGGTCTCGGGCACCCGCTGAACGCGGTGTACTCCGCTTTCGAATTTAAGGCGGGAATAGGCTCCCTCGCCGTTTATCATAAAGCTGATTTCCTTAAATCCGCCGAGCTCTGTTTCGCTTGCGTTGACTATTTCGGTTTTCCAGCCCTTGCTTTCGGCATACATGGAATACATACGGTAAAGGCTTCCGGCGAAAAGAGCCGCCTCCTCGCCTCCCGCGCCGCCCCGTATTTCCACGATAACGCTGCGGTCGTCGTTGGGATCGGTGGGAAGAAGCAGAATCTTAAGCTGCTCCGAAAGATCTTCTATGGCCTCCTTTGCGGCTTTAAGCTCCTCCTCGGCCAGCTCTTTAAGCTCCTTGTCTCCGCTGTCTATAAGCTCCTTTGCATCGTTTTCGTCGCTCTGAGCCTTTTTAAGGGCGCGGAAGGTTTCGACAATGGGGGTCAGTTTTTTATATTCCTTCATAAGCCTTGTGTAATTTTCCTGGTTGCTGACCACATCCGGGTTCTGAAGCTGTTCCGAAAGTTCGTCGAAATGCTGCTCTATTTCCAAAAGTTTTTCAAACATAGTTACTCCTTATTTTGCTCAAGAATTTTTTTAACTGCGCGCTCGGCGGAGGCTCTCGGGAGCATGATCTCCCTGCCGCATTTTTGACACTTGAGCTTTATGTCCATTCCTGTTCTCGTGACAAGAAAAATGTCGTTGCCGCAGGGGTGCTTTTTCTTCATTTTTACGGCCTTTCCGGTCAAAAATTCCACAAAACCACCCTCGCGTATAAAAATTCATTTCATTATAACACATATTAAATATAAAGGCAAATGTTTTTTCTCCGAAAAAGCGGAAAAACCGCTGCTTTTCCGCAACGGTTTCAACAAGCATTGTGCCGGGCTATCCCTGCTCGGCGCAGCAAGGGTCGAATTATTTAAAATACATATACAGATTGCATTTGAGCATGCCGTTATAAAGCTTGCGGCGCTTGTCGGCGGGTCGCCCGAAAAGCTGCTCAAACTGCTCGTCGGGGCTTATGACCGAATACCGGTATCCGTGCTTTTTCTCGAACACCCTTCCGCACACGCCGTAAAGCCGTCTGGCCTCGTCGATGTCCAAAAGCCGCTCGCCGTAGGGCGGGTTCGTAACGATTATTCCCCGCTCGGTGGCGGGAGAAAAGTCGGATATATCCGCAACACTTGCGGTTATAAATTCCCCTACCCCCGCTTTTTCGGCGTTTTCAAGGGTCAAGGCTACCGCGTTTTCGTCGGTGTCGCTTCCGATCGCCCTGAATTCTATGTCGCGGTTTATACTTTCCCTCGCTTTAATGCGCTCGTTTTTGAAGGCTGTCGGCTTTACCGAGCCCCAGCCTTCGGCCGCAAATCGCCTTTTAAGCCCCGGGGCGATGCCTGCCGCGATAAGCGCCCCTTCAACAAGTATGGTGCCCGATCCGCAAAAGGGATCGTAAAGGGTGGAATCGCTGTATGGGCGGGAAAGCATGACCATTGCCGCCGCAAGGGTCTCCTTTATGGGGGCGGCGGTTGACTGCGCCCGATAGCCTCTTTTGTGGAGCGGCTCGCCCGAGGTGTCGAGCATTATCGTTACCGAGTCCTTTAAAATCGAAAAGCGTATTTTAACGGCGCTGCCGGTCTCCTCGAACCAGCTGACCTTATATTTTTCGGAAAGACGGGTGACCGCCGCTTTTTTGATGATTTTCTGGCAGTCGCGAACGCTGAAAAGCTTGGAATCAAGCGACCAGCCCGACACCGGAAAGGCATTGCTTTTGCCGATAAACCGCTCGAAGGGAAGTCTTTTTGTCCCCTCGAAAAGGTTGTCGAAGGTTTTGGCGTAAAAGCTGCCGAGCACTATGCACACCCGCTCGGCCGTGCGGAGGCATATGTTGGCTCTTGCCAGCGTGTTATAATCTCCCGAAAAAAGCACCCGTCCGTTTTCGGCGCGGATGTTCTCGGCCTCAATGTCTTTAAGCTCTTTTGCCAGCACCCCTTCAAGCCCGAAAAGGCAGGGTGCGCAAAATTCCGTTTTTCCCATAACCGTTCTCCCGTTTGACAAAGCTTTTCTTATCGGCATGTTGAAGGCTGCGCTAAAAACCGCAGGCCTCCTTTTTGCACAAGGTAAGTTTATGCCAAAACGGGCGATTTGTCAAATGGTTTGTGCTTTTGTCAAGCCCGTGAGGGAGAGGCGCTGCCGATACCGCGTGTTAACCCTTGTTGCATATCAACCCTGCCGCCGAGGCATTCTCGGCGGGGCCGAGAACGGAGGGAGCGGGAGCCGGGCGGCCTTGCCGATAAAGGGAAGCCGTGTTTTGAAAATAATAGCCGGCACTTTTATACGCGCCTCCCTCCGATCGGCATGTGCCGATTGCCTCGGCGTTCCGCAGCCCCGCGCGCCGAGGGATGACGACCGCCTCGGTTTCCCGCCGTTGTATGCTGCCGCTTCGGCCGCCGCTCCGATGCCCGCCGTCAAAGTATTATGTATAAAAGCGAGAGCAAAAGCATGGGATCTGCCCCTTCCCCCGACAAAAGAGCTATGAGCAGAAGCACAAGGCGATCGTCGGGATCGTTCAGCATTTTGTTTATGTTCAAAAGCTCCAAAAGGCGGGGCTTGCCCGAAAGATACGACATAAATCGGCCGTCGGGATTTTTTGGGGAAGGGCGGGCGTCGGAGCGGTTTTTTTCCTGACCCTGTTTATCAAAATCAAAAGGGAACTTAACGGGACTGCGGCTGTCGAAGGAGCGGTTATCGGAACGGCGGTCGCCGTAATCGCGGCGGTCGGAGGGCTGCACACGGTTAAAAGAGGCGCTTTCGTTTTCGACAGCCCCCTTGGAGCGCCTTTGCATTTCCATTACCCGCCTTTCGGCATCCTTTTGCATTTTTTCAAGCTGCTCTCTGGAATATTCTCCGCTCAAAGCCTTCCCGCCTCCTTCGAATTTTCCGCTTTGTACCGTTGCCGTTCCGCCGTTTTATAAAATTCCCGACCCCCTTATGAGGGGCAAGATGTCCATGATTTTGAGAAATTTGACCGCCTTGTCGATCCTTTCCCTTTTTTCGGGAGAAAGATGAGGCCGAAGTGCCAGCAAAAGGCGGGTGCGGTCGTCCTCTTTGCGGTTGTTTAAGGCCGACACCATTTTGACCATTCCCGCAAGCTGAGCGGGAGAAAGCCCCGCCTCCTCCCCGTCGGTCGAGCGGTCCTCACAACCGTCGGCGTCGGATTCTCCGAAATTTCCGAACCCTCCCCCGAGTCCGTCAGCGCCTCCGCCGCGGGAGCCGTTTTTCCCTTCAAGCGAGCGCAGGAGAGACTGTACGGCCGAATTGCCGTTTTCGCGAGACGACTCTTTTTGCTCCTTTTCGGAAGAGCCTTTGAGCAGAGCCGAGGCTGCTTTTTTCAGGTTTTCCATACCCTCGGGAGAATTCAGTATTCCCGAAAGAAGCTCGGACATATCATCCATTTTTTCACCCGCCTTTCAAGGTGTTGCAAGCAGGACTCTTTTGAGGTACAATTATTAAAGAAAACGGCTGCAGCTGTCTACTTCAGCAAATTCTTTAAAAGCATTTGCGCCTTTTTGGATGACAGAAGCTCGTTCAGCTTGTTTTTGTCGTTTAAAATCTCGTTAAGAGCCCTTGCGTCGGATGGGGAAAGCCTTGCGGTTATGTCCGAAAGCCTTCCCGATTCCACCGCCCGCTTTATATCGTCGGCGGGTCTTCCCGTTTTTGCCGAGGCCTCTCTTGCCAAGGCGTCAAGCTGTTTTTCACCGAAGGTGAATTCGGGAGAATTTCCGTTTCGCGGCTTCATTCCGCCGTAATTTTTCATAGCCATCACCCTTTTGTTTTATATTTTATTATTATAGCTTGGGAGCAGAAAGTATGCGTATTTTGGTAATGTCCGACTGTCACGGAGCGATAAATTCCGCCCTGACCGCCCTTATGGATCGGGAGGATGTAAAAGAAGTAATTTTTTTAGGAGACGGAGCGGGAGAAATATACCGTATTTCCGCCCGATTTCCCGAAAAGAACTTTCATATCGTGCGGGGAAACTGCGATTTTTCCGCACCCTTTCCCGACAGCCTGCTGCTTGAATTTCGCGGCAAAAGAATATTTGCCTGCCACGGTCATCTTTTCGGTGTAAAGGGCGGCCTTTCAAGACTTGTCGACGAGGCGCGGGCAAAGAAGGCCGATATTGCCCTTTTCGGCCACACCCACAGGGGGCTGACAAGGTATGAGGACGGCCTTTATCTTATGAATCCCGGCTCCCTTACAAGGGCGGGGGAACATTCCTACGGGACGATCGACATAACCGGCGGCGGCATTTTTACAAACGTCATTCACCTTTGATTAACTAACGCATGTGACGGGCGTTATCGGTCTCGGCCGCCGTGTGACGCGGCCTTTATCCGTTCCGATCGTCTGCCGTTTCCTGTGTCGGCTGTACCGACCGTCGGCTGTCACGGCCGCCGCCGACCCGACAGCCCTGCCCTTTTTGGGGCTCTCGAAAAAACTCTATAAAAAAATCAATCCTAATGCACACTATGCCGTTCGCCGCGGGAATGTGAAATTTTCTTTAAGTAGAATTTAGGTTGGGCGTTTACAATGCAGTCGACAAAAGATAAAGCCGACTGAGACTGTCGACCCAAGGGACCGTGAGGTTTCGCCTGCTTTATCCGGCTTAAAGAAAGGAGAAATCACATGGATTTCCGACACGAATGGAAGCACGAAATAAACACCGCCGATTATTTTTCTCTTAAAAGTCGGCTGTCGGCCGTAATGAAGTACGACAGCCACTATCCCGACGGGACATATGAGATAAGAAGCCTTTATTTTGACGATTTAAAGGACAGCGCACTCAGAGAAAAGCTGGACGGCGTAAACCGAAGAGAAAAGTTCAGAATAAGGCTTTATAACGGAGACAGCAGCTTTATCTGTCTTGAAAAAAAGAGTAAAATAAACGGCCTTTGCGGGAAGCGGTCGGCGGTTATAGACAGCGACTGCGCAAGGCGGCTGTCGGAAGGGGATTTTGAGTTTTTAAAGGACAGCGGCAACGAGCTTTTAACTGAAGCTTACGCAAAAATGAGGGCGGGTCTTACCCCGAGGGTACTGGTCGATTACACCCGCACGGCCTTTGTTCTCGCCCCCGGCAACGTCAGGGTTACAATAGACCGCAACATAAGAACGGGACTTAAACACACCGACATTTTGGATAAAGACTGCGTGACCGTTCCCGTTTTAAACGACCCGAAAATTTTGGAGGTCAAATGGGACGGGTTTTTGCCCGATATAATACGCGACGCGGTCAACATTCCCTTCAGGCGGACATCGGCCTTTTCAAAATATGCCGCCTGCCGAATGTACGAATGAGTGAAAAAGGGACTGTCGTCCGGACAAAAAGCGGCCGACCGGGGGACAGGCCGATAAATTAACATAAAAGGAGAAATTATTATGTCATTCAGCGATATTTTCAAATCAAGCTTTCTCGAAAACATAACGGGAGTCAGCCTGCTCGACATGGGAGTAGCCCTGATTCTTGCCTTTGCGGTGGGACTTTTTATATTTTTCGTCTACAAAAAGACCTACCAGGGGGTCATGTATTCCTCGGGATTCGGCGTGACTCTGGTGACCCTTACCATGGTTACCACCGTGGTTATTCTTGCGGTCACATCCAATGTCGTGCTTTCCCTCGGCATGGTGGGCGCTCTGTCCATCGTCCGTTTCCGCACCGCCATAAAGGAACCGCTGGACATCGCATTTCTATTCTGGTCGATAGCGGTGGGCATCGTGCTTGCGGCGGGACTTATCCCCCTTGCCCTTGTGGGAAGCCTTTTTATCGGTCTTGTGCTGATGATTTTCGTTAATAGAAAGTCTCATCTTAACCCCTTCATCGTGGTGCTTTCGGTAAAGGATAAGCAGAGCGAAAAGACCGCGCGTGAGTTTCTTGAAAACACATGCAAAAAATGCGTGATCAAGAGTAAAACGGTGGCAAGGGGTGCCATCGAGCTTAACATCGAAGTGCGGCTTAAAGCCGACGACACCGATTTTATAAACGCCCTTTCGGAAATTGAGGGCGTTCAAAGCGCCTCTCTTGTAAGCTATAACGGCGACTATATGGGTTAAGCTTATGTCTACGAGTAAATATTTCGACAGGATCGTTTGCGGCGTTATCTGCTTTGCAATAGTCTTAACGACGGTCTTTGCCTTCGGCGAAAAGCTTGGCATAACCCTTTCGGCAAGGGCGGCGGGCTACGAGACCCGCCTTTTCGACAGCACAAGGGTTCACACGGTGGACATTGTTATGGACGATTTTGACGGCTTTCTTGAAACCTGCACAAACGAGGAATATGTCCTCTGCACCGTGGTTATCGACGGAGAGGCCGAAAAGAATGTTGGACTGCGGGCAAAGGGAAACACCTCCCTGACAAATGTCAAAAGCTACGGTAACAACCGTTACAGCTTTAAGATAGAGTTTGACCACTACGATTCCACCAACACATATCACGGACTCGACAAGCTCTGTCTCAACAACATCATTCAGGACAACACATATATGAAGGATTTTCTGTGCTATACCCTCATGGGGGATTTCGGTGTAAGCTCTCCCCTTTGCAGCTTTGCCTACATCACGGTAAACGGCGAGGACTTCGGCCTTTATCTGGCGGTAGAGGGAATTGAGGAAAGCTTTCTTGAACGCAATTACGGCAGCGATTACGGTGAGCTTTACAAGCCCGACAGTCAAAGCATGGGCGGCGGAAAGGGCAACGGAAAGGATTTTGACGCGTCGCAGCCCCGGCAGCCCGAGCAACAGACAAACGGCACCGACGCGTCCGACAACGCTCGGAATAACACCGACGGTCAAACCGATGCAGGCGACCGAGGCGGTATCGGCCGACCCGAGGGCGGAGAGAGCTTTACCCCTCCCGATTTCGAAGGCAACGGCTCAGGCGCCGCAGACGGTACAGGCGGCACCGATACGGCAGAGGACTCTGTCGGTAAAGACGGTCAAACCGACCGCCCCACCCCTCCCGGAGGGTTTTCCGACCGACAGACCCCTCCCGATTTACCTTCCGACGGGCAGGCGGGCGGTGACGGCGATTCTGCGGGCGGCTCTGACGGGAACAATCAAAAGGGCGGACAAAAGGGCGGGCAGCCGGGAGGACAAAACGGCGGGCAGCCGGGCGGTACGGCGGGCGGCTCGAGTGATGTGCTTCTGCAATATACCGACGATGATTTTGACAGCTATCAAAACATTTTCGACAACGCCAAAACCGATGTAAGCGACAGCGACAAAACCCGCCTTATAAGCTCTCTTAAAAATCTGACCGAGCGGCAGGACATCGAAAACACCGTTGACACCGAGGCGGTGACAAGATACTTTGTCGTGCACAATTTTGTGCTTAACTTCGACAGCTATACCGGCTCGATGATACACAATTATTACCTCTACGAGGAGGGTGGCGTTCTTTCGATGATCCCTTGGGATTATAACCTTGCCTTCGGCGGATTTGAATCAATGTCCGACGCACAGACGCTTGTCAATTTCCCCATAGATACCCCCGTATCGGGAGGGTCGGCCGAAAACCGACCCATGCTTTACTGGATGCTGGCGGATCAGGACTATCTTGAAAATTACCACGGGCTTTTTTCGGAATTCATTTCAAAATATTTCGACAGCGGATACCTTGAGCGGCTCATAGACAGCACTGCCGAGCTTATCTCGCCTTACGTACAAAAGGACCCTACGAAATTCTGCACCTATGAAGAATTTCAGCAGGGAGTCTCGACCCTTAAAGAGTTTTGCCTGCTGAGGGCGCAGAGCGTTAAAGGTCAGCTTGAGGGAACAATTCCCTCAACATCAGAGGGGCAGACCGAGGATTCCTCAAATCTCATATCGGCCGACGGTATAACCGTTTCCGACATGGGAAGCATGGGCAACACGGGCGGCGGAAACCCGGGCGGAAGCATGGGAGGAATGAATGGCAGTCCGACGGAAAACGAAAACGGCGCAAAACCCTTTGAAATGGATGGCCAAAGCGCTGCCGACGGTTCCGACCGAAGCTCGGGGGAAAATTCCGACCGAACCGCAGCCGACGGCAAATAACAATCAGTCATCGGCGGCCGAGGAGCCTTCAAAGCTCATATCGGCCGCCGATTTGTTGCAAAAGTCTCTGAATATCGGCGCCGCGTCGGCCGTTCCCGAGCGGCCGTCCTCCACAAGCACCGCCACCGACAGCCGCAGGCCGTCAAGCTCGTAATAGCCCGCAAACCACGCCGCCTTGGCAAAATTCCCGTCATCGTTTTTAAAGCCGGTCTCGGCCGTGGCAGTTTTTCCTCCGAAAACTCCCGCCTTCGGCGAAAGTCCGCTTGCCGTGCCGTCCTCAAACACCCGTTTCATCATGGCCGAAAGGGTCTCGGCCGTTTGTCTTGAAAAGACCCGTGTTCCCTCGGTGCCCTTTTGATAATCAATCGTCCCGTCGCTGCTCCGATAGCCCGAAATCAGCGCGGGCGGGAAATACACCCCTCCGTTTGCCGCCGCATTGACAAGCAGCGATACGCAAAGAGGCGTGACCATAATATCCCCCTGGCCTATGGCAAAGTTAGCCAGAGCCGACGGGGATTCTTTTATTTTTGAAAGCTCACCGAGATCACAGCTCTGCTCCAGTCCCTCGCATATTTTCTGCCTTCCCGAAAGTCCGAGCTTTTGTGCGATTTCGTAAATTTTTTCGGCGCCGACCTCTTTTGCCAGCGCGATAAAATATGTGTTGCAGGATTTTGCAAAGGCCTCGCTCATGCCGATGTTGCCGTGACCGTCGGATTTGTGGCAGAAAAAGGTATTGCCGCAATCTATACTGCCGGTACAGCAGTAGGAAAAATCGGGGGAAATACCGCTTTCAAGGGCGGCGCACACCACGCATATCTTAAATATCGACCCGAGATTATAATTGCAAAGACTGCGATTTAAAAACGGGGAATCGGAGTTTTCAAGGGCGGCCGAAAGATTTTGAGGACTGAAGGAGGGGGAGCTTGCAAGGGCAAGAACCTCTCCGCTGCCGGTTTTTGTTACGGCTATCGCACCCTTTTTGACCCCCGAAAGGGCGCTTTCGGCCGCAAGCTGTATCTTATAGTCGAGGGTGGTGACAAGTCCGCTGTCGTATATGTCGGAATTGTCGTTTCTTTCGGGCTCGATTCCGAGAAGCATGCCTCCCGCCGCATTGGCCGCCACCGAGGCCGAGGTAACGCCGTCGTAAAACAGACGGTCGTCGAAGGCAAGAGAGATGCCCGCTTTTCCGTGGCGTCCCTGAGAATCGAGATAGCCCAAAAGCTGTACGGCGGGAATATAGGAGGGATTTTTGTCGTATATTTTAAAAACGGCGGCGCCCTTTGCCGAAAAGTCGGAGGGCACCGTGACGGTGACGGGAGTGTTTGCCGCAAGCGACCGCGTTATCTCGTCGGCGCGGGCTTTGGAAAAACAACGGTAAAGCTCCCGGCTGACCTCGGGGGTGGCAGTCAGAACGGCCTTATAAACGGCGTCCCGATTGGTCAGCCGCTCAAGGCGGCGGTCGAAGATACTGCCTCTCGGGCGGTCGACCGTTACCGAATAGCTGCTTGTGCCTGCCGACGAGGTCTTATAAGCATCAAGCAGACTTATCTGCCAAAGCCGCCCGCCGATCAGGGCGAAAACAAGGGTCAGGCATATGCCGCAAACGGTCATTCTTTTTTTCAAATCAAAACATTCCTTTCGTGCGCCGTTAAAATCCGCAATTTTTAAAATCCGCAAACTCCCGTGCGGTTAAGGGGCTGCCTCTGCCGAAAAAACCTTAACCTTGCCGAAACGGGCAAAAACGGGTCGGAAAGCGGGGTGATTTAAAGGCTTTTGGGCATGGATAATCGGTCGAAAAAACAGAATTGTTGACAAACGGGGCGGTTAGTGGTAAAATCTCGGTATAAAATCGAATAATTGTGCAAAGGTGAAAAAAGAAAAATTCACGAGCTTGCACAGCATTAATCCGCCGCAAAAATCCGTGCGGCCGCCCGCGGCAAAAGTGGGCGGGCGTCGGTGTGCCGCGACAGGCTTCTGTCGGGGCATGGGGCGGGCGTCTCGGTTTATGAAAAGAGGTAAAAACTATGTGCGGAATAGTAGGATATGTCGGAGAGCAAAGGGTGGCCCCCATTCTGCTCGACGGACTTGCAAAGCTTGAATACAGAGGTTATGATTCGGCAGGTATCGCCTGCGTCGAAAACGGTACGATCGAAATAAACAAAACAAAGGGCAGACTGGCCGCCTTAAGCGAAAAGATAGACGGCGGGAAGAACATTCCCTCCACCATCGGCATCGGCCACACCCGCTGGGCGACTCACGGAAAGCCCTCGGACGAAAACTCCCATCCCCACCTTTCGGAAAACGGCAGATTTGCCATTGTCCACAACGGTATTATCGAAAATTACGCCGAGCTTAAAGCCGAGCTTATTGCCGAAGGATTCAGTTTCCGAAGCGAGACCGACACCGAGGTTGTGGCAAATCTTCTTGAAAAGAACGACAACGGCAATTTCCTCGAAACGGTTAAAAAGACGGTGGATATGCTCCAGGGCTCTTACGCCTTCGGCATTTTAAGAAGCGACCGTCCCGACGAATTCGTGGCCGTGCGCCATGCCTCTCCCCTCATCGTGGGACTGGGCGAGCACGAAAACTTTGTGGCCTCGGATGTTACCGCCGTGCTTAAATATACCCGCAAGATATACCGCTTGGACGACGGCGACATCGTGCTTCTTTCAAAGGACGGGGTAAAGGTGTTTGACGGAGACTTAAAACCCGTGGAAAAGCAGCCGGTCACCATTACATGGGATGTCAAGGCGGCCGAAAAGGGCGGCTACGACTGCTTTATGAACAAGGAGATACACGAGGAGCCCACCGCCCTTCGGGAGACCGTCTCCCCCCGTATAAACGAGCGCGACGAGATCGTGCTTGACGGTGTGACCATTACAAAAGAGCAGCTTAAAAAGTGCAGCAAAATATACATTGTCGGCTGCGGCTCGGCCTACCATGTCGGCATTGTGGGCAAGTACATCATCGAGCGCATGGCCAGAATCCCCGTGGAGGTTGACCTTGCCAGCGAATTCCGTTACCGCCAGCCTATTATTGATGAAAACACCCTTATGATAATCATAAGCCAGTCGGGCGAGACCGCCGACACCCTCGCCGCCCTGCGCGAGGGCAAGCGCTGCGGCGCAAGAATAATGTCCATCGTCAATGTGGTGGGATCCTCCATCGCCAACGAATCGGACGACGTGCTTTACACCTGGGCAGGCCCCGAAATAGCCGTTGCCACCACCAAGGCCTATTCTACCCAGCTTTCGATGATATACCTCATCGCTCTTTACCTTTCGCAAAAAATGGGCATGCTTTCGGCCGATCTTGTGGCCGAGCACCTTGAGGCCATAAAACAGCTCCCCGAGCTTGTGGACGGGGTCATCAAGGCCACCGAGCCGGTCATGAAAAAGCTGGCCGAGGAATTTAAAAATATCGAGCATGCCTATTATCTCGGCCGCAATGTGGATTATGCCGTGGCAATGGAGGCTTCTCTTAAGCTTAAGGAGGTCAGCTATGTCCATTCCGAGGCATATGCCGCCGGAGAACTTAAACACGGCACCATTTCTCTTATCGAGCCGGGCACCCTTGTTGTGGCGCTTAACTGCTGCAGTCATATATACGACAAAACCATTTCCAACATCGAAGAGGTCAAGTCCCGCGGGGCAAAGGTGCTGTCCGTAACCACCGAGGGCAACACCTCCATCGAAAAATGCTCCGACTACTGCATCTATCTTCCCGCCGTCGACGAGCTTATCCTCCCTTCTCTTGAGGTGGTGCCCATGCAGCTGCTCGGATACTTTATGGCCACCGTAAAGGGCTTTGACGCCGACAAGCCGAGAAACCTTGCAAAATCGGTAACGGTGGAATAAACGGTGGACGGCATGATTGACATAAAAGATTTTAAGGCCGACCTTTCCGATATTAAAATCGAAAATCTTCTCGACCTTTCAAAAACCGACGCAGCATCCCTCTTTGACGGGAAAACCTATCCCTTTGAAATTCTTTCCGAAATAAAGGATTATATTACCGAGACGCTCATTCCCTCTCTTGACAAAACGGAATATGAGCAGAGGGGAGAAAATGTTTTTGTTGCCAAAAGCGCAAGAATTGCCTCCTCGGCGGTTATAAACGGGCCGACGGTAATTTTCCAAAACGCCGAAATAAGACCGGGAGCCTTTATAAGAGGAAGCGCAATAGTCGGCAGAGGAGCCGTGGTGGGTAATTCCACCGAGCTTAAAAACTGCGTGCTTTTCGACGGCGTGCAGGTGCCCCACTATAACTATGTGGGGGATGCGGTGCTTGGCTTTAAGGCTCATATGGGTGCGGGCGCGGTTACCGCCAACATCAAGGCCGACAAGTCGAATGTTGTCATAAGAGGCGGACTTGACATTGATACCGGCCTTCGCAAAATGGGGGCGGTGCTGGGCGATTTTGCCGATGTGGGCTGTAACAGCGTGCTCACGCCCGGCGTTATAATCGGAAGAAACACAAACCTCTATCCTCTTTCGATGGTCAGAGGAGTGGTGCCGGCAAACTCGGTTTATAAATCCGGCGGCAAGCTTGCCGAAAAGCGTTGACCCGAGAGCACAAAACGGCAATCGGCGGCAAACACGGGAGCAAAAAGCCGAAAGAGGATAAAAAGCGTGATCGGCCCGCGGGTACGGGCGCCGAGACCGTCGGCATAAGCTGAACGGAGGGAGACATCCGTAAAAATTTCCCGCAAAACACCCTTGAATCCAATTTAATTGAAATAATTTAAAAAAACACTTGCATAATCCGTGGAGATGTGGTATAGTTACTCTACCTCTCCACGGTTTTTTCGTGGTTTTTTCGTCGACGGATTTTTTCGTCATAAAGAATGGGCATCTTGGCGAAGGGCCGCAACACGGTGAAGAGGGAGGATATTTTCCGGTCGAAAAAGGCTTGTCAGAGCCCGATCGGTCAATAAAAATTCCGATATCAGGAGGTGCCATAAAATGAGAGTTAAAATCACAATGGCATGCACAGAGTGCAAACAGCGCAATTACGACACTGTCAAAAACAAGAAAAACGATCCTGACCGTCTTGAAATGAACAAGTACTGCCGTTTTTGCAGAAAGCACACGCTCCACAGGGAAACTAAATAAGGAGGAAGCTAAATGAAAATTTTAAGAGACTTCTTAAAAGTGCTTACCGCGCTTTTGGCAGTGGCAACTCTTGTAGCATTTTTCTTTCCCCTTGTCACGGTGGCGACCAACGCAGGCGACACCGTATCCCTCACCGGAGCCGAACTGGCCTTCGGCGCCGATAAATCGGCGGTCTTGGGCGTGGACGGCGCACACCTCTGGAAATCCGGATGGTTTCTTGCGTCCTTCATCTTCGGTGCTTTGACTGCAGTCTTCATAGGCGTAGGTCTTTTCAAAAGCCAGAAATGGAACGGTGCGGCGCTTGTTACCGGACTCATCAACGCCATCATTCTGTTGGTTATCCGCGTGAGCTCGGTTTTAAGCTATACCGACCTGAGAAATCTTACATCCTATGTGGACGAGGGCAGCGCACAGTACGGTATTGTAATGACTCTGCTTATGATAGTTTCCATAGCCACGCTTGTTATCTGCGCGGCAATGGTGCTTGTAAGAAACAGAGTGGAAGTTGCAAAAACCGGAAAGCCTACCATTCCCGCAAAGGTTGTAAAATTCCTGCGCGAGTATAAGTCAGAGATCAAAAAGATCGTGTGGCCCACCGGCCGTTCGGTGGTCAAAAACACCATTGTTGTTCTGGTGATGTGCGCGATCGTTCTTCTGCTTGTTTGGGCGGTAGATACCGGCATGGGCGAGCTTTTAAAGCTTACCTACGGCGTAACCGTTTCCTAAGGCGCGACTCTCTTTATATCTGCATTTGAAAGGAGTCGGCATAATGGCTGAAGAAGCAAAATGGTATGTTATCCATACCTATTCCGGATACGAGAACAAGGTTGCCAGCAACCTCGAGAAGCTCGTAGAAAACCGGAAAATGCAGGATCTTATCCACGAGGTGAGAATACCCACCGAAACAGTGGTTGAGGTCAAGGACAACAAAAAGCGCGAGGTAGAGCGCAAAATCTTCCCCGGCTATGTAATGGTAAAAATGATAGTGACCAACGAATCCTGGTTTGTGGTAAGGAATATTCAGGGCTGTACCGGCTTTGTCGGTCCGGCGTCCGATCCCATTCCCCTCACCGACGAGGAGGTAGCGCGGCTGGGCGTTGAAAAACGCAGCGTAGAGGTCGGCTACAAGGTCGGCGACAGCGTCAAGGTCATTGACGGGCCGCTTGTCGATTTTACCGGAATCGTAGACGAGCTTGACACAAAGAACAATTTTGTCAAGATAACCATTTCAATGTTTGGCCGCGAAACACCGGTCGAGCTTGAAATCAATCAGGTCAAACCTGTAGATTAAACACGGTAATTTTGCGTTTTTACACCAAAAACGCTGTCTATAAGAAGGTATTTCCCTTCTTATTGTGGGAGGAACACCCGAGTGTTCCGCCGATTACCACGATAATTACGGAGGTGCAATCAAAATGGCTCAGAAAGTTACGGGCTATATCAAACTCCAAATCCCCGCCGGCAAAGCCACCCCGGCTCCCCCGGTAGGTCCGGCGCTCGGTCAGCACGGTGTAAACATTATGGCTTTCACCAAGGAATTCAACGAGCGCACGAAGAACGACGTGGGTCTTATTATCCCTGTCGTTATAACGGTCTATGCCGATCGTTCGTTCACCTTTATCACCAAGACCCCCCCTGCCGCAGTGCTCATTAAAAAGGCCTGCAACATCGAAAAGGCTTCGGGCGTCCCCAACAAGACAAAGGTAGCAAAGATCACCGGCGAGCAAATCAGAAAAATCGCCGAACAGAAAATGCCCGACCTTAACGCGGCAACCGTCGAGAGCGCAGTAAGCATGATCGCCGGAACCGCTCGCAGCATGGGCGTTGAAGTCGTCGATTAGTGCTCCCGGGTGGGAGGAAATTTCCGATTTAACCACTCTTAAGGGAGGAAAATGTATTTATGAAACACGGTAAAAAATATACAGACAGCTGTAAGCTGTTTGACAGAACTCAGCTTTTTGATGCTCCCGAGGCACTTGAGCTTGCGGTTAAAACCAAGACCGCAAAGTTCGACGAGACCGTAGAGATCCATGTGCGTCTCGGCGTTGACTCCCGTCACGCCGACCAGCAGGTTCGCGGCGCAGTCGTGCTTCCCAACGGAACAGGCAAAAAGGTCAGAGTATGCGTCTTTGCCAAGGGCGACAATGTTAAAGCCGCCGAAGAAGCCGGCGCCGATTTCGTCGGAGCAGAAGAGCTTGCCGCAAAGATTCAGAACGAAGGCTTTATGGACTTCGATGTGGTTATCGCAACCCCCGACATGATGGGTGTTGTCGGCCGTCTCGGTAAGGTTCTCGGACCCCGCGGACTTATGCCTAACCCCAAGGCCGGCACCGTCACCCCCGATGTTGCCAAGGCCATCACCGAAGCCAAAGCAGGTAAGATCGAGTACCGTCTTGACAAGACCAACATCATCCACTGCCCCATCGGCAAGGTTTCCTTCGGTAAGGAAAAGCTGCAGGAGAACTTCGATACCCTTATGGGAGCTATCGTTAAGGCTCGTCCCGCCGCCGCAAAGGGTCAGTATGTTAAGTCTTGCGTAGTCGCCACCACCATGGGCCCCGGTATCCGCATCAGCCCCGCAAAGTTCAACTGATAAAGCTTTGCTTTTTAAAGGACCGTTCCTTTTTCGGAACGGTCTTTTTTTGTGCCGAAAAAAAGGGAATGCTGTGGGGATGAGACGGTTGCCCGCCGCCGTAAAGCAATCCCCGCTTAAAGGACGGCTTTTTAAGAGCCCCGGTGGGCACGGCGGCATTTTTTTGAAAAAGGCGGGAGACAACAGTGATGTATAAAGAAAAATTTTAAAAAACAGGTCGAAAAAGGTTTATTTTTGAAAGCGGCTGTGTTATTATATATTGTGTATAATTCTATAAAAAAGGGCAAGATGTATGGAAAAGGAACAAAAAAACACCGCTGTCCGCGAGGATGTTGTGTGCGGAATAAATCCCGTCAGAGAGGCTCTGCGCTCGGGCAGGGAGATCGAAAGCCTGCTTGTTGCGTCGGGCAAGGATAACGAAAAGATTGCGCGTATACTTTCGGAATGCAATTCGAGAGGCATAATCGTAAAGGAGGTATCCCCCAAAAAGCTTGATTTTCTTTGCGGAAAAGCGGCACATCAGGGGGTGGCCTTAAATCTTTCCTCGGCGGTATATTATTCCACCGAGGAGGTGCTTGAGGATGCCAAACAAAAGGGTGAGCCGCCCTTTATCGTGGTTTGCGATGAGATCGAGGATCCTCACAATATGGGCGCAATTATCCGAACGGCCGAATGTGCCGGAGTGCACGGAATAATCGTACCCAAAAGAAGAAGCGCGCCCCTGGGCTTTACCGCCTCCAAAACCTCGGCCGGAGCACTTGAACACATGAAAATAGTCAAGGTGGCCAATCTTTGCGCCGAGCTTGAAAGGCTTAAAGGCGAGGGGCTGTGGGTATACGGTGCCGATATGGACGGGGAGGACTACCGCAAGGTGGATTTTTCGGGAGGCTGCGTGCTTGTCATCGGAAACGAGGGCAAGGGGCTCGGACGGCTCGTAAAGGAAAAATGCGATGTTATCGTCAGTCTGCCCATGAAGGGCAGGATAAATTCTCTCAACGCCTCGGTGGCGGCGGGAATACTGATGTATAAGGCGGCCGAAAAGAGATGATTTCCCCCGTAAAAACAAGGCTCGGGACGGGCAAACGGGGCGGAGCAAACGGCGGCACAGCGGCAAAAGGATGACGGCGAAGCAGCCGTGAAAGGCTTAAAAACACTAACAGAAAAACGCTGTAACGCTAACGGCCGACACCGGGATAAATACAAAAACAGAGGAAAGGAAACAAGGGGTATGGACAAGGAAAGACTTGATCGCGAGCTTGAAATTGACAGCATTTTAAGCGAATTTTCCCATAAAGAGACGGCAAAAGCGCCGCGAAAGGTTTCCGATAATACCATAAACATGCTGCTCGAGGATATTCTCGGTCAAAGCGGCGGCAAAAACGACGGCGGAAATAAAACCGATCGACAAACCGAAAATACGACCGACAGAGCGGCAAAAAGTGCGCCTCAAAGCAGGCAAAACGGCGGTGAGGGCGTTAACCCTGTCGACGGAAAGCACCGACATACGGCGGCCGAGAGGAATTTCGGGGAAGCAAATACGGTTAAAAGCCCGGGAACGGTCGACGGCGTCGAAGGTGCCGCGGTCGGAAGGACGGAAAAACCTGCCGAAGGGTCGGCAGGAGGAAATACATTTTCCCGTCAGGCGACGGAAAGAGTCGGCGGGGACGGGCGGCAGACGACCGCAAGGGACGATTTAAAAACAACGGGCTTTACCGTTAAGAGCTTGCCGAATTCCGAGCGCTCGGTTCATGACGGCGAAAAAAGACATGCCTTTTCGGTTAAAGAAGGGGCGGCGGCGCCTTCGTCCGAGCAAAAAACCGCAACGAGGAAAACGGTGGGCATTAAGCTGACCGAAATAGCGGCTGCCGAAAGGGCGGCCTTGCGGCAAAAGGATCGGGAGTACGACGCCCCCGCAGGAAGCACGGTGATTTTTTCGGCCGACGGAGTGAAAAACGGCGCCGCGAAAAGGGCGGATCAGGTCGGAGAAGCCGCGGCGGGCGCATCGAGGGACGCGGCAGGTAATGCAGGCGCTGCGAGGGTCGGCTCGGGAGCCGGAAGAAACACCGCCGGTTTTGCAAGCGGCACGGCCGACGGAGCAAGGAAGGCCGAAGCGGCCGCCAAAAAGGCCGACGGAACAAGACAAAAGCCGTCATCGGGAAGATCCCGCCGCACTTTGGAGGACGATCCGCTGGAAAGCGGGCGCACCGACATGGAAAGCATCCCCACCTGGGAGGAACGCCACAGTCCCGAGTATCTTAAACAAAATCCCGCCGACCCCATAAACAAGATCCGCGAAATGAGCGGAATGAAGGCCAGCTCGGAATTTCTCGAAGAGCTTAAGGAGCAGGGCGGCGTCGAACGGGAAAAACGGGAGGTAATATACCGCAAGAGGGATAAATTCTTTTCAAAGAAAATCTCCTTCGACACAAAAAAGAGCCGTACGGTGTTTGAGGGTCTCGAAAGAATAGGAGAAAACGAATGGAAGGCGGCCGAGGAGCAGGAAGGCCCCGTAAATCAAGGCAGCTACGAGCAGGACGGAGAATACCATCGCTTTTCGGAATCGGCCGATGTAAGGCGGGATCTTGAATATCAAAAGAAATCCTCAAAGGCCGAAACGGCGCTGACGGCGGTGGCGGCGGCACTGCTCATATTCCTTGCGTTTTCCCATTCAGCCGGCTCGTCTTTAAAAATATTTTACGAAAACCCCAAGGCCTTTGCCGTAACAAATGCCGTCATATTGGGGGTGGCCGTTCTTGCCAACCTCCGCACCGTTTTCGGCGGAATAGCCGCTCTTTTCAGGGGACGGGTCATCCCCGGGACGGTGGCCGCGGCGGCGGTTATACCCACCCTTGTTTACAACATACTGCTTATCTTTAAATTTGAGCAGCTGGGCGACGGAATTTACGACCGACTTTTCTCGGGGGCGGCGGCGCTTTGTCTTCTGTTTGTGCTTCTGGGCAGAAACGCCTCCCTTGATCTTCGAATTAAAAATTTCGAGCTTGTGGGAAACAGAGAGGAAAAATATCCTCTCATGTCCTTTTTCAAAAACAAGGAGGCCGAGGAGCTGGGCAGGGGTCTGTCGGTAGGCGACAGCAAGATATGCCTGGCGGGGAAATGCGACGATGTGTCAGATTTTATGTATCATTCCTATGCCGAGGATCCTTGTATCAAATCGGGCAAGCTGCTCTTTTTCGGATCGCTGGCCTTTTCGCTGGTGTGCGCTCTGCTTTGCTACTTTTATCCCGTGGGCGGCGGCAAGGGTGACGCGCTTTCCTGCTACGGAGTTTTTTGCGCCGTGCTTTGTCTGACCCAGCCCTCGCTTCTTTCCCTTTCGGGCAATGCTCTTTTCCGCAGGGCGGCCGAAAAGCTGAAAAGAGACCGCATAATGCTTTCGGGTTACGACGCGGTGGAGGAATTTGCCGACACCGACATTTTGGCGGTGGACGCCGCCGAGCTTTTCCCCGAGGGAAGCGTGGTTTTAAAGGGACTGAAGGCCTCGGAAAACCGCATGCTCGACTATTCCATAATCGACGCGGCGAAAATTCTTGAAATGGCGGGAGGGCCTCTTTCTCCCCTCTTTTCAAAGATAATGCAAAACGACACCGGCTTTGACCCTCGGGTCGACACCATCATATACGAGGAGGAAATGGGCATTTCCGGCTGGGTTTCGGGTCAGAGGGTGCTTGTGGGAAATCGCAGGCTGCTCGAGCTGCACGGCGTGCGCGCTCCCGATTACGGCTATGAGGATCAGTACGAGGGAACGGGCATAAGGCCGGTATATCTGGCAAACGAGGGACGGCTGACCGCCATTTTCCTGGTTCAGTATAAGGCATCGAGAAGGATCGCCGAGGGACTGAGAGAAGCGGTAAAAAGAGGAATGTCCGTAACCGTCTATTCCTGCGATCCCAACATTACGGCACCGCTGCTTTGCAGGCTGTTCCGACTGCCCGCGGGCTCGGTAAGAATAATGGGCTCGGCCGCCAGAGGTATTTACAAAAAGGCCACCCAAAAGAGCAAAAACCCTCTCGACGGCTCGCTTCTTTGCAACGGAGAGGCGCGGTCGATACTGCGCTCGGTGGCGGTGTGCAAGAGAATGAAAAAGACCCTTAATTTTGCCGGAGCGCTGCTTGTGATAATGTGCTTTTTGGGCGCTGTTTTGGCGGTGGGACTCGTTTCGTCGGTAGGAGCGGCGGGACTTTCGGTAAAGCTTGTGTGTGCCTTTTTGGCACTGAGCTTTGCGGTGGTCAGGGTTTTGCCCACCCCGGGAGCGTGAAAATGAGCGATATAGGAATTTATATACACATTCCTTTTTGCAAACGAAAATGTGCATACTGCGATTTTTTCTCGGTGTGCAGCCTTAAAGCCGCAGACGGGTTTACCTCTGCGGTTTTAAAGGATATGGAGCGTTTTCGCGGAAAAGGAGTAAAGGCCGACAGTCTTTATCTCGGAGGAGGCACCCCCACCGAGCTCGGGAAGGAGCGGCTTTGCGGGATAATAGATCGTGCAAGGGACATTTTCGGCATCGAGCCTTCGGCCGAAATAACCGTCGAGACCAATCCGCAGACGGCGGGCGACGAAATACAGGACGGAAACGACACCTCCGACGCCGTCCGCAGCGACGGTCGGTGCAGGCAAAGAACCGACGGCGAAGGTGCCCCGCGGGGCGCTTCAAGCGGCAAAAACAAAACGCGGGAGTTTTACGAAAGCCTTTACGCCGTAGGGGTCAACCGCCTTTCCATAGGCATGCAGTCGTCAAACGACAGGGAGCTTGAATTTCTGGGAAGACGGCATAAAGCGCGGCAGGTCGAGGTTGCCGTAAATGCCGCAAAGGCGGCGGGAATAGAAAACATTTCCCTTGATATAATGCTCGGGATTCCCTTTCAGACCGAAAAGAGCCTTGAAAATACCGTCGAGTTTGCCGACTCACTTTCGGTTTCTCACATTTCGGCCTATATTTTAAAAATTGAGCAAAACACGGCTTTTTATCGGCTGTTTAAGCAGGGAAAGCTTGATGTGTGCGACGATGACCTTACGGCAAGGCTCTACCTTTCGGCGGCCGAGCAGCTGGAGAAACGGGGCTTTATGCAATATGAAATTTCCAATTTCGCCAAAAAGGGCTTTGAGGGACGGCACAATCTGAAATATTGGCACGATGAGCAGTATTTGGGCTTCGGTCCGTCGGCTCACTCCTTTTTTAGGGGCAGGAGGTTTTTTTATCCGCGCAGTCTTAAGGACTACGAGGCGGGTGTCTGCCCGACCTCTGACGGGGAGGGCGGCGATGCGGAGGAATATCTCATGCTCGGGCTGAGGCTTAGCGAAGGGATAAGCTTTGAAAAATATGAAAAGCGATTCGGAAAACCCCTTCCCGAAAAGACACTTAAAACGGCAAGAGAGCTTGAAAAGCACGGTCTTATGACCGTTACCGAAAAGGGCTTTTCGCTGACAAGACAGGGATTTTTACTTTCAAACGAAATAATTTCCCGCCTGATCTGACATTTTTGCGACGGCCTTACGCCTGTTTTTGCACTTTCCCGCACAAAAAAGAATAAAATCAAAAAACACCTCCAAAGATAATCTTGAAGGCCGACAGGCAACAGGCAAAAACCGTCGGCAAAAATCTCGGAGGTGTTTTTTATGAAAATACTTAAATCTTTTAAATGTACGGTTAAACGGGGCATCACAAAGCTTGGCAAAAATTTGTTTTGCAAAAACGGGGAAAGCAGAAAAATCTTTGATAAAAAGGCTCTTGCGGCGGCAGTGGTTTTGGGGCTGTGCTTTACCCTTGTTATACAGGCTCTTGCCCTTGAAAAGGATGTGGATGAGGTTAAGGACAGCCTACTAAGGCTTCACATTATCGCAAATTCCGACAGCGAGGAGGATCAGGCACTTAAAATAAAGGTGAGAGACCGGCTGCTCAGCGAGGGAAAGCTTTATCTCGGCGGGGCAAAGGACAAGGACGGCGCAATTCTTTTGGCGAAGAAAAATCTCGAGGCGCTGAGAGCGGCGGCCGAGGACGAGCTTAAAGCAAACGGCTGTGATATGCCCGTGGCCGCAGAGGTGGCGAAATCGGAGTTTTCCACCCGGGTTTACGGCGGCATTACCCTTCCCGCGGGAGAATATGATGCTTTAAAGGTGACCGTCGGCAGGGGCGAGGGGAAAAACTGGTGGTGCGTTATGTTCCCACCCATGTGCGTTTCGGCCGGCTGCGAGATACAGTCGGACGGGGAGGCTCTTTGCGACAGCCTTTCGGATGAAGGCGCCGAGCTTGTGTCGGGCGGGGAAAAATACAAGGTTAAATTCAAGGCGGCCGAAATTTACGAATCGGTGAGAGGGGTTATTTCCCGTCTTTTCCGAAGCGAGTGAGGAAGGGCGGGGTCTCTGTGCTTTAAAAAGAGCCCGACTATTTCGCCGTAATCGGCAAGGGCGGCGGCAAGGGCGTTTTGACCGTCAGACGGGCCTTGCCCTTCAAAAGCGGAGCCCTGACCGCCCTTTTTTTTGCCGCTTTTGCGGGGAGTTTTGTTGTCCTTTTCAAAAACCGGAGGATTTTCATTTAAAAGCCCCTTGGCCGAAAGCTTACAGACGGCCTTGTATTTTTCGGTAAAGCCGTCGGTCTTTCGGCGTATCTCGCCGACCTGCGCCGAATAGTATATATATGTGAAGGTGTACATCATCGCAAGGATCGGATTTTTTTCTATAAATTGATCGTTTAATATGTCTCCCATAAGCTTGCCTCCGTCCAAAGCCGTGGTCATAAGGCGCTTTATCTCGGCCGTTGTCTTTTTGAGAACGGCTGAAGAGCAGCCGCCCTTTTCCGATTTCGGCGGAGCAGAGGGGGTGATTCTTTTGTCGGATATTTTTGTCAAAAGCTCTCCTCCTTTGTCAATGTCGTTGGGATATATTCACATTATACATATATTTGTATGTAATGTCAACTACATATTTTTGTATGTATGATAAACTTTCGGCAAGGGGCTGAGAGTATGAAGTATTATAACGAGCGACTGAAGGATTTCAGAAAATATCTCGATCTGCCGCAGCGGAAAATGGCCGAGGTGATCGGCGTAAGCCAACAGCATTACAGCATGTATGAAAGCGGAAAGCGGATCATGAACGCCGAGCAGATAATTGCCGTCTGCAGACGGTTTAATGTCAGCGCCGATTATATTCTCGCCTTGACCGACGATTTCAAAACCCTTAATTGACGGCGAAACAAAAAGAGTGTATAATGACATTAAGAAAACTCCTTTTGAAATTGTAAAGGCACGGGAGGCGGAAATATGTCCGGAGCATCCGAAAAAAGCACAAAAAGCAAGATTGTTTCGGCGGCGTGGAAGCTTTTTTATGAACGGGGCTACGACGGAACGACGGTTGAGGAAATAATCTTCGAATCGGGAACATCGAAGGGGTCGTTTTATCATTATTTCAGCGGGAAGGACGCTCTGCTCGGCTCGCTGGCCGACCTTTTCGACCAAAAATATGTCGAGCTTGAGCCGCGGCTTTCCCAAATGGAAGGATGCGTCGAAAAGCTGCTTTTTTTGAACGCCGAGCTTTTTGACATGATAGAAAATACCGTCGATCTCGACCTGATAAAGCGCATGTACGCCACCCAACTGACCGCCAAGGGTGAAAAGACCCTCGTCGACCACAACCGGGTATATTTCCGATTGCTCAGACGGCTTGTGGCAGGGGGACAGGCCTCGGGAGAGCTGACAAACAAGCTTTCCGCGGGGGATATTGTCAAATACTATGCCTTTTGCGAGCGGGCGATGATATACGATTGGTGCCTTTGCGGAGGAGAAAACTCCTTAAAGCAATCGGCTGCGTCGCTTATGCCTTTTTTCATGAAACGCATAGAGCCGTAAAAGAGCTCCTCCTCAAGAAGGAAAAAGCACGGGCAATCGGGGCAAGGGGCACGGGTCTGACACGGCGCGGGTCGGCAAACGGGATAACGGCCGCCGAAACCGACGCGGAGCAAGGCACCGTGAACGGGTGCAGGGTTTGTTTTTTGTACTAAATATCGTACAGGAAAAAGTACGGCAAAAAAATAAAGCAGTTGTGCCGATCTTTCGGCAAATCTTAAAACGCAGTACAGACTATATTCTGTACTGCGTTCTGTATTGCATTCTTGTTTTAACTGTGTTATACTTGCTTTTGTTACTGTTTATCGTAATTTGTTGCGCCCGCGAAAAAAGCAATTCGGCTGTCGAAATTGGTTATCTGCTGTCGGATATGTGTATTATGGTTAAAGAAAAAAGTTTTGGCGGGGCAACCGAAAGGGAGTAGAAAAATGTCATTCACAACAAACGACTGGATCGTGCTTGTGACAATGCTGGTTTACATGGCCGTTATGATCATAATCGGCTTTGCGGTGTCCAAGCGAAACAAATCCTCAAGCGACTTCTTTTTGGGCGGAAGAAAGCTCGGCCCGCTGGTAACGGCCATGAGCGCCGAAGCCTCGGATATGAGCGGCTGGCTGCTTATGGGTATGCCCGGCCTTGCCCTTATGACCGGTGTGCCCGAAGCCTTCTGGACGGCGGTGGGGCTTTCGATCGGTACATATCTCAACTGGCTGTTTGTGGCCAAAAGACTCAGAATATACAGCCACCGTATCGATTCCTACACCATTCCCGACTTTTTCTCCCGCCGTTTCGGCGACAGCAAAAAGGCGCTGACCTGCATTTCGGCCGTTATAATCGTAATCTTCTTCATACCCTATACCGCCTCGGGATTTTGCGCCTGCGGGAAGCTCTTCTCCACCCTCTTCGGAATGGACTACATGACCGCCATGATAATCAGCGCCGCCGTAATCATCATATACTGCACGCTGGGCGGATTTTTTGCCGCATCCTTTACCGATTTTGTTCAGAGCATCATTATGACGGTCGCTCTGCTTATAGTACTCGGTCTCGGAGAAGGTCTTATCGGCGGATTCAACAACGTTTTTGCCAACGTTTCCGATCTTTCGGGTTATGTCAATGTCTTTAAGGGATATGACGTTGCCAAGGGAGTGACAGGAGATTATAACGCCCTGACCGTGGCCTCCACACTGGCCTGGGGACTCGGATACTTCGGCATGCCCCACATTCTCCTCCGCTTTATGGCCATTGAGGACGAGAAAAAGCTAAAGCTTTCCCGCCGCGTGGCTTCGGTTTGGGTGGTTATTGCCATGGGAGTTGCCATTCTCATCGGTATAATCGGATATTCTCTTATGATGAAGGGCATTGTTCCTCAGTATGCCGATAACGCCGCCGCCGAAAATGTTGTCGTCGACATTGCAAAATTCCTCAGCAAATACGGCTTTGTGGCCGCTTTTGCCGGCGGAATAATTCTTGCGGGAATTCTTGCTTCCACCATGTCCACCGCCGATTCCCAGCTTCTTGCCGCCGCCTCCAGCATTTCCGAAAACCTGGTCCAGGAAAGCTTCGGCGTAAAGCTGTCGACCAAAAAGGCCATCGCCCTTGCCCGTATCTCCGTTGTGGTTATTTCGATAATTGCGATATTCCTCGCCAGAAATCCCGACAGCTCGGTTTTCCGCATCGTTTCCTTCGCCTGGGCGGGATTCGGCGCCGCCTTCGGACCGGTTGTGCTGTGCGCCCTGTTCTGGAAGAGAGCCAACAAATACGGAGCGATTTCGGGCATGCTTGCCGGAGGCGCAATGGTGTTTATCTGGAAGTTCCTTGTGCGCCCCGCCTTTGCCGGAACGGTGCTTGACATTTACGAGCTTCTGCCCGCATTTATCGTCGGCCTTGCGGTAATAATAGTCGTCAGCCTGCTCACCAAGGCTCCCGACAAGGAAATCACCGACAAATTCGACGAGGTCAAGGCTGCCTGCAAGCAGGTCTGATGCGCGCTCTTTGCGTAGCTTAAAAGCCGATTTTTTCCCCCGCGGCATCCAATCTTATCCGCAAACGGCCGACCCTCACGGTTTGCGCCGAAAAAAAGATTTTTTAAAACTCTTGACAAAACATAAAAAGTGTGATAACATGTTAAAGCTGTTCTAAAGACAGCGGGTGCTGAATATTCAGCCTAAAGGCTATGCCGCCTGCCGAGGAAAAGCGTTCAAGCAATTTCTGTTTGTCTGTTACGCCTTCTTCGCCTTGCGGAGAAGGCTTTTTATATTCGTAACAGGAGGTGAATAATATGCCGAGTGCAGCAATTCTCGAAAAGAAGAAACAGCTTGTCAGTGAACTGACCGAAAAGCTCAAGGAGGCTTGCGCCGGTGTTATCGTTCAATACGAAGGAATCAGTGTTGAGGACGACACCAAGCTTCGCCGCGAGCTTCGCGAAGCAGGTGTTGAATACCGCGTTATAAAGAACACCTATCTGCGTTTTGCTCTTGAAGGTGCCGGAATCAGCGGACTTGACGATGTTCTCGAGGGAACAACCGCCATCGCCACCAGCAAGGACGACGAAATCGCCGCCGCCCGTGTGCTTTGCAAATACGCCGAAACCAGCGACACCTTTAAGGTAAAGGCCGGTTTCTCCGAGGGTAAGGCTCTGACCGCCGAGACCGTGACCGAAATGTCCAAGGTTCCCGGAAAAGAGACTCTTTATGCAATGCTGGCCGGAGAGCTCTCCCAGTGCATCGCAGGTCTTGCCCGTGCTCTCAACGCCGTTGCAGAGCAGAAGGGAGCAGACGCCCCCGCCGAAGCATAATTTTTGCTTCATAAACATTTTATTTTTAAAAAAACTTTTTTGGAGGTATTATAAATGTCTGAGAAAATCACAAGCATCATTGATGCAGTTAAAGAACTCACCGTTCTCGAACTTAACGAACTTGTAAAAGCTATCGAAGAGGAATTCGGCGTTTCCGCCGCTGCTCCCGTAGCCGTAGCCGCTGCCGCTCCCGGTGCCGCTGCCGCTGAAGAGAAGTCCGAATTTGATGTTGTTCTGGCCGAGGTCGGCGCAGAGAAGATCAAGGTTATCAAAGCTGTCCGCGAGATCACCGGACTGGGTCTCGGCGATGCCAAGGCTCTTGTTGACGGCGCTCCCAAGACTGTTAAGGAAGCTGTTGCTAAGGACGAGGCCGAAGAGATGAAGAAAAAACTTGAGGATGTCGGCGCAAAGGTCGAACTCAAATAAGTTTGTCTTTACCTTTACAGCCGAAGCGGGATGTTTAAAAATTTCTCGCTTCGGCTTTTCTCATTTTTCTTGCGAAGGTGAAAAGAATGATAAAAAAATTCTTTAAATTCATAGCCTTTATTTTGTGCATATGTGTTTGCGCCGCGGCTGTGGCCAATTGCTCGGTGGTTTTTTCAAAATACCAAAAGCAAACGGTGGACAGCATAGAGGGGAAATACGATTGCATAATCATTTTGGGAGCAAGCGTGCTTTCGGACGGCACACCCTGTCAGATGCTTGCCGACCGTCTGGACACCGGTATCGCTCTTTACAAAAAGGGCGTTTCGGAAAGGATACTGCTCAGCGGATACACCTCTACCGAGGATATATATGATGAAATAAAGGCCATGAAAAAATATTGCCTTGACCGAGAGGTTCCCGAAACCGCCATTTTCACCGACGGGTACGGTCTTTGCACATACGACAGCGTGGTCAGAGCCAAGCGGGTGTATTGCGCAAATTCCGCCGTCATCGTCACCCAGAAATATCATCTCGACCGCGCTCTTTATGTGGCGGGATATAAGGGACTTGACGCTGTCGGAGTGGCCTGCGACAAGGGAAACGGCGGCTATACCGATGTCCTTAACAATCAGGTGAGAGAAATTTTTGCGAGAACAAAGGCCTTTTTCTATTGTATTTTAAATGTTCAGCCAAAAAATCTCGGAGAGGCGCAAAACATAAAGGGCGTTCAAAGCGACTTTTCAAACGATGCGGCTTCGAACGGGGCCGAGATATATTCGGATATTTCCGATAATACCGACGGCACCGACCTGTCGGCGCAGGAAACGCAGGCGGTCGGATAGCACGGTGTTGTCTGTCGGAGCCGTCCCGCCCGTCTGACCGCCGCTCGTCTGACCGCTGACCGACAAGCCGACCGACAAGCCGCCCGACAAGCTGACCGGCAAGCCGCCCGCACATTAAAAATTTTTAAAAAATCAAACCCACCCGCAAGCATTTTTAAAGTCTGCGGGTGGGTTTTGTTTATTTATTATCGGGGCATACGCCTTTTTGTGTCTCGGCCGGAGTTTCCCGGGACGAGACCTTCACAGGACCGCTTTACTCAGACAATCTCGGCGACATGATGGATTCCTTCGGGGAGATCGGACTCGTCGCAGGAAATGGTCAGAAGCATGTTGACATTTTCCTCTTCCACAACGGCAGAAAGTCTGTCGAGGAAGTGAACAAGGCTTTCGTAATCCTTGCCGCCCATTTTAATGGTTCCGTCCACAAAAATATCGGTGATGTCGTGGTCGCCGGCAAGCACGCCCGAAATGAAGCTGTAAAGCTCATCGTAGTTGGAAATTCCGTAATGCTCTCCGTCGATAAGGCGGGCACGGTGGGTAATATCATATGTCAGCTTCATACCCTTTTCGATGCACACAACATTGCCGTTGCTTTCTTCCGCGCGGGCATTGATGGAATCGATAAGTCTCTTGGTTTTTCCGCTTCCCTTGTTTCCTACAATAATCTTGATCATTTGAAAAACTCCTTTTTAATGTATTTGTTTTATTTGGAAATGCGCTTTTCGAGGGCTTCCCTTTGGTCTTCGTAGCCGGGCTTGCCCAGCAGCGCAAACATGTTCTTTTTATAGCTTTCGACTCCCGGCTGGTTAAAGGGATTGACTCCCAGGAGGTAGCCCGAAATCGCACAGGCCTTTTCAAAGAAGTACACCATATAGCCGAATTCATATTCGTCGGCACGGGGCAGCTCCAGCACGATGTTCGGAACACCGCCGTCGTTGTGGGCGAGAACGGTACCTTCAAAGGCCTTGCGATTGACAAAGGACATCTTCTTTCCGGCAAGGAAGTTGAGTCCGTCGCCGTCGTCCTCCTGCCTTTTGATTTCCACATCAAGCTCGGGACTGTCTATCCAGACCACCGTTTCAAAAACGCTTCTTACGCCGTCCTGAATGTACTGACCGAGGGAATGAAGGTCGGTTGAGAAAATGGCGCTTGCAGGGAAAAGTCCCTTGTTGTCCTTGCCTTCGCTCTCCCCGTAAAGCTGTTTGAACCATTCGGCCATCATGGTCATTCTCGGCTCGTATGCCGTGAGCATTTCGATGCCCTTGCCCTTTCGGAGAAGAATGTTGCGAAGTGCGGCATATTTATAGCAATCGTTTTTGCTGAGGTCGGGATCCTTAAAGGCTTCCCTTGCGTCCTTTGCGCCCTTCATCATAGCGTCGATGTCGGCGCCCGAAACGGCGATCGGGAGAAGGCCTACTGCGGTCAGCACCGAGTATCTTCCGCCCACATCGTCGGGAACGACAAAGGTTTCGTAGCCTTCGCTGTCGGCCAGCGCTTTAAGGGTGCCTCTTGCCTTGTCGGTGGTGCAGAAGATGCGTTCCTTTGCACCTTCCTTGCCGTATTTGTCCTCAAGGAGGGCTTTGAAAATGCGGAAGGCGATGGCCGGCTCGGTGGTGGTGCCGGATTTTGAAATGACATTTACGCAAATGTCCCTTCCTTCGCAGATCGAAAGGGTTTCGGCAAGGGCGGTGGAGCTTATGGAGTTGCCCAAAAAGTAAATGTCGGGAGTGTCTTTTTTAAGGTTGTTGTAAAGGGGAGATTTGATGAATTCTATTGCGGCGCGTGCGCCGAGATAGGAGCCTCCGATACCGATGACAATGAGGACATCACAGCTTTTCTTGATTTTTTCGGCCGCTTTTTTGATGCGGGAAAATTCCTCTTTGTCATAATTTTCGGGAAGGTCGAGCCAGCCGATGAAATCGCTTCCTGCGCCGGTGCCCGAGCTTAAAAGCTCATGCGCTGCGGCAACCTGCGGGGCCATGCAGTCAAGCTCGTGTTCACGGATAAAGTCGCGGGTGTATTTGTCCAGTAGTTTAAGTGCCATAAAATTCTCCCTTTCTTAACCGTGTATAATCTCTCGGGCGGAGAGGGCGGCTTTTAAGAAAAATCCGGCGGGCATATCTCCCGCTGTTCCGTCCCCTTTTGCCTTTAAAGAGCAGACACAATACATACGGTTGCCCAAAAGGAAATATAATCGGTACATTTCCTTTCGGTTTTGTTAATTATATACGATTTAACGGCTTATTTCAATAGTGATTTAGTGAAATTTTTAAAAATTTCATATTTCCGATTGGACGAACGGCCGACACCCTGTTAAAGGCGGCCGACCGTTCGGAAAAAAGCTATGATATGCAACTTTCAGGGGCGTTTTCTCCCGCGGTACGGGCATAAAACCGCCCTGCTTTACGAAACGGAGGAAAGACCCACCGTTATCCAAAGAACGGCAAGAGCGTCCTCGGAATTGATAACCTTGTCTCCGTTAAGATCGGCAAGAGCTCTTTGCTCTTCGGTGAATTCGGTAATTCCGACGGTGTTCTGGAGAATTTGGAGGGCGTCTTCGGAATTGACCTTACCGTCTTTGTTCACATCTCCCATAAGGCCTGCCTCTTTCTCAAATTCGCCGGTAACGGATACTATGGCTTCGGGGCAGGTGACAAAATAGCCCTGCTCGTCCTTTTGCACCTCTACGGTCTCTCCCTTGGCGGTTTTGGCCGAAACTGTGCCCTCCTTGAAGGTGTAGCCTTCGGCCGCAACGGGAGTGATATAGACCTTTGCGCCGGCCTCGTTGTAATCGGCCGAGAATTCAAAGCTTCCGTTTTCGGTCAGGGGGCTCGAGAATATTTCGTGCTGCTTTGCGTTCCAGCCGAGAATGCCCGAAAGGGTGGCTTCAAATCTCTGCGCGCCTTCAATGTGGGCGGTCATAGAGGGATGACCCGATGCGCCCGCTCGGGGGGAAAGCCCGATCGTAAAGGAATAGACATTTGTATCGCCCTCGGCCTTTATGCGGTTGATGGCATCGGTGGCTCTGCTTCCGCTGACAAGTATGGCCGAATCGGGATTGACCGAGCGCACCTGACGGATGAAGTTTGCCATTCCGTCGGTAAATTCCTCGTCGGTGGGCTGAATTCTGCCGTAGTCGTTGCCCCCCAGCGATATAAACACCGCGTCGGAGGGGTTTGAAGCAAAGTCATAGCGGTATTTGTCGCCGACCGACCAGTTGTCGGTGAAGAAATAGTTGTCGGTGTAGTAGCCTTCGTTTGCCTTGGGAGATTTAAGCAGACAAACGCCGCTCTTGGCGGTTACGCTGACCGCCGCGCCGAAGTGGTCGGCTGCTCTGGCGGCATAGCTTAATGTGGTATCCTGGGTTTCGGGATCCCAGGGAAGGCTTGTTCCGATGGAAAGGTTGCCGAATGCGGCGGCGTCACTGTCGCCTATGACCTCTATCCTGCGGGTGTTTTCTTTGGGAGGGGCAAGGAATTTTCCGTCGGTCGAAAGATTGGTTAAAATGCTGTTGCTGGTTCGTCCGCCGCCTTCGCCGCGCTTTAAAACGGTAACGGTGTGGATGCCCTCGGAAAGACCGGTTATGACCCCCTCGTCCTTACCGCAGAGGGTGATTTTGTTGACCGAGCCGCGGTTTACGGTGAAGTAAGGGGTGGTTTCGTTGTATTTGTCGCGGCATTCGGGGAAGGGCAGAGAGGTGTCGAAGTCGTAGCAGTAGTTATCGGTGTCGACATATACATTATAGTGGGAGTTGCCGCCGTCGGTTGCGACTCCGCCGATGAAGGAAAAGTCGCCGGTAAGGGTGGTGCCGTAAAATCTTACGGTAAATCCGCAGGCACCGTATCCCATTCTCAGGCCGCCCTCATCGTAAAAGGCCCGGCCTCTTACAAGTATGTCCTTTGAGGAAATGTTGTTTGCCGCAAGCTGTTTGTCCTGCTTAGCAAGATTTTCGTATTTTTCCATAAGGGTCGAAAGCTCCTTTGCCGCGTTTTCAAGACCGTGCTGAGTGGTGAACTGCTCTGTTTTAAAAAATTCAAAACGGGAAGCGTCGGACGCACTCATATCGGCCGTATCAAAGGCCGCCGCCTTTTCAAAAACGCCCTTAAAGGCATCGAGATCGACGATTTTGCCGTATTTAACAAAGCAGAGGTCGTCGAGCATAATCGAAATGGGGGTCTCGTCAACCGAGGAAATTTCAAAGCGCACCTCCGAAACGGTACCGTTCAGGTCGCCCAAAAGCAGAGTGTTAATGCAGTTCCAGCCGGATTTAAGGGCGGCTTGGGCGGGCATCCTGACGGTTTTTTTAACGCCGTTTATAACAATTGTCATAACGCCGGTCGAAAGGTCGAGCTTGTCGGGCTGCTCGGTGTAAAGATAATATTCCGCATATTTCGGCATGTTGCCCGAAAGCGAGGTCTGTACGTTCATGTCGGTTCTTGAAATGCTGATTTTTGTACCGTAGGCCTTAATGGCCGAAAGCCCCTCAATAGAGTTTATGCTGTCAAATCCGACCCCGCCGGTAAAGCTTTCGCAAAAGTCAAAGCTTTCCACCTGGGAAGATATGGCTTCGGGCTGTTCTCCGGCGTCGTCGGCAAGAGCCGTCGGCAGGCAGGAAAGCACCAGAAGCAGCGATAAAAACAAACAGGTCAGTTTTTTCATTTTTCATCCGCCTTTTCCAAAAATTTAACTACAATAAGTATACAGTAGCGATGACGGTTTGTCAACTTTTTAAAAAGGGATAAAACGGCGTAAAAGGACGGTTTTTCGGCTGAAAAGAGAAGCGGAAAAGCGCAAATTTCCGAGCGGGCGTCGGCGGTCGGAAAAAGGGAGGCAAAACCGAAACGAAAAGCCGACAAAAGACCGTCGGGAGACGGTGCAACGGGCCGCCCAAAAGAATTTGTGAAAAAATTATGATTTAATTGTAAAAATATCTTGACAAAAAGGATTTTATGGAATATATTCATATTGTCAATACTTGATAGAGGCGCGGAATTTATCAGTACCGACCGACGGCAAAGCAGGGGCTTTGTCGGTTGCCAAAGGAAATTCCGCCGAAACGGTCTGTCACCCCGAAGGGCAGGGCGTTGGGCCGATGCAGAACATGTATCGGACTGTCACTTTCCGTGGAGCGCTATCACCCATATTTTTAAATACCGTTAAAGAGATTTAAATGTGTTGTGTGATCGTGTTTCGCGATTGCACAATTTTTATTTTGGAGGAATGACAATGTTAAAGCTTAAAAAGGCTTCGGCCGCTTTGCTGCTTTGTCTGCTTGTTGCCCTTTTCGGCGCGCTGGGTATTTCTGCCGCCGCCGATGGAGAAAACGACGCAACACTCGGATCTGTAAGCAGCGAAGGCAGTCTCGCAAAAACCGATTCCGGGGTTGTAACGGTGGGAGAAGGCGACGACGCAGTAAATTACGATCTTAATACGGTAAGAACCGAAGAGGGCGGCGATGTGCTGGGCGCAATCGACTACACCGACAGCTACGCCGACAATCTCCAGGCCGACGCCAACTTCGAAAACAATGTTAAAAAGGCCATCGACACGGTACACACCGAGATCCCCGCATATGCCACATTTCTCGCGCTGCTTCCGCCGCTGATCGCTATCGGCCTCGCCCTCATCACCAAAGAGGTTTATTCCTCTCTGTTTATCGGTATTGCCGTGGGCGGCATACTTTATTCCAACTTTAATTTCGAGGGAACGATGGTGCATGTCGTTCGCACGGGATTTATGGATACCATTGCCGATCCCGGCAACATCGGAATTCTCATATTCCTCATACTGCTCGGCGCAATCGTCGCAATGCTGAATAAAACCGGCGCTTCGGTGGCCTTCGGACGCTGGACCACCAAGCACATCAAGAGCCGTGTGGGTGCTCAGCTCTGCACGATTCTTCTCGGCGTGCTGATATTTGTCGACGACTATTTCAACTGCCTGACCGTCGGCTCGGTCATGCGCCCGGTCACCGATAAGCACAACATCTCCCGCGCAAAGCTTTCCTATCTCATCGATTCCACCGCCGCGCCGGTCTGTATAATCGCCCCCATTTCTTCCTGGGCGGCGGCCGTTGCCGGATTTGCCAGCGGCGCAGGCGCAGAAAACGGAATGGAGCTTTTCGTCCGCGCCATTCCCTATAACTTTTATGCCCTGCTCACCATCGTAATGATGATATTCCTTGCCGTCACCAATTTTGATTACGGTCCCATGAAAAAGCACGAATACAATGCCATTACAAAGGGCGACCTTTTCACCACCGGAAAGGAAGAAATCGAAAGCGAAGAAGCCATCGACAATCCCAAGGGAAGGGTATGCGACCTTATAATTCCGATTATTGCTCTTGTCATTCTCTGCATTCTCGGCATGATCTACACCGGCGGATTCTTTACGGCCGGAAGTGACGGATACCGCAACTTTGTGACCGCATTCTCCGACTGTTCGGCCGGCGAGGGTCTTGCATACGGAGCTATCGGCTCGATAATCTTTGCCGTCATCTTCTATCTCTGCCGCAGAGTTATCACCTTTAAGCAGTGCATGGAGTCCCTCCCCGAGGGCTTCAAGGCAATGGTCCCCGCAATTCTCATTCTCTGCTGTGCATGGACCCTGAAGACCATGACCGACTCTCTGGGAGCAAAGGTGTTTGTTTCCCAGCTCATCGAAGGCTCGGCGGGCGGATTCAGAATGATGCTTCCGGCCATCATATTCCTTATCGCGGTAGGTCTTTCCTTTGCAACCGGCACCTCCTGGGGCACCTTCGGAATACTCATTCCCATTGTGTTAAGCGTTTTCAGCGGAACCGACGGAAACATCACCATAATCGCCATTTCCGCCTGTATGGCAGGTGCCGTGTGCGGCGACCACTGCTCCCCCATTTCCGATACCACCATTATGTCCTCGGCGGGTGCCCAGTGCCGTCATATCAACCATGTTTCGACCCAGATCCCCTATGCCTTTACGGTGGCGGCGGTTTCCTTCGTTTCCTACATAATCGCCGGCCTTATCCAGTCCTGGATAGCCCTGCCCATCGCCATTGCTCTTATGCTCGGCACCCTTACCGTGCTTAAAATCTTCCTGGGCAAAAAGCCTGTCTCGGAGGACTGAGTCAAAAGGGATAAGGCTTGTTCTTTAAAGAAAGCCTTGAAAATACTTTGCCGTTTGAAAAATAATTCGTGGCAAAGAATATTATAAAATTAAAAAGGAATCGCGATCTTAGGGTTGCGATTCCTTTTTTCTTTTTCTCTTTTGTCTCTTCTCTGCAAATTCCGCTTTGGGAAAAACAAGGAACAAGAGACAAAAGAAAAGACGGCTTTGTTGTGTAAAGTTTGATTGCAATTGTAATGCCGGCTTTTTTGTGATACAATCAAGAGGGTGAGATGTTATGAAATACAGAGCATTTGTAAGTGCATACAAGTTTTCGTTTACTCTTCAGCCCCTGAGCCACCAGCATTGCAATTCTGATTGCTAAGTGTAAACAATCTGTAAACGATTTTTCGAGAGTTGCATATAACCGTGCAACTTTTTGGCCGATTTTAACCTATTAGTGAAGAGACATTTGTCTTTATCACAAAATAGGGAAGTGTTATGCTATAATGTATGTGAAAAAATGTGTGGATATATCGTTCCGCAAAATGGAGTCTGTGTTTTGACAAAAGACTTAAACGATTTATATTCACCGCCAACTCAGGAAAGTGTAAATTACAAGAACTGGATTTCAATTCTTGATTTGAGGACCTGTTTGGAGTGTCGTTCTCGCCACGGCCAAATTTATCAGATGGATGAGATTCCGGACAAAGAGCCCCCGCTTCATTCGAACTGTCGCTGCGATGTATGTCCTATGGAAGCGGTACGTGCCGGACAGGGAACAAAGGATGGGCAGAACGGTGCAGATTACTGGATAAAGTTTTTTGCAGAACTGCCTGAGTACTATATAAAAAAAGAAGAATTGATAGCACTGGGTTGGAAACGAGGGAAGGCACCTGCTAAATTTGCACCTGGTAAAATGTTGACTGGGGGAATTTATCTAAATGATGACGGACATCTGCCGCAGATCCCAGGAAGGGTTTGGCATGAGGCGGATATCAACTATTACAGCGGTAGGCGAAACAAGCATCGCCTGTTATGGTCGAACGATGGATTGATATTTGTAACCTACGATCATTACATGACATTTTTAGAAATAATTTAAAGGAGGTTGACGCGATGGAAGATAAAAAAATCGTTACGCTGGACTTGACAGATTGCAGGTTCCTTGGAGAAATTCATTTGAGAATAAAAAGGGCCTTTGATTTTCCCGATTTTTACGGAGAAAACTGGGATGCATTTTGGGATCTGCTTTGGAGTGAGTGTGACGCAAATAAAATAGTTGTAATCGGCGAAAAGACCGTTTCGAAAGAACTCATACCCAGCGTTGAAATGGTAAATAAAATATTGTATAGACTGAAAGAAGATTGTGAAAAATACGGAGATGAACTTGAAATTGAAATACACGATTAGGTGAACCGTTGCGGGGCATTTTTTTGGATACCTTTTTTTGTGAAGGGCGTTGTGTGTATGAATTTATGGAAATGCGGTGCTTACTTGAGATATGTGTTTTAATCGAATGCTTCTTTTGCACAAACACGCTCTTGATTTTCCTTAATAAAAAAATCATCCTGCCGGCAATGGGTGCTTGCTTTTGCCGACAGGATGTATAATTCTATATGTGATTTTTGATGCGGTTAGGATAATTGCCGCTTACTTTAAAATCCGTTTGTCACAAAGCTTGCTCGCTTATATCTGAAAGCCTTACTCGCTTCTGAGGGCCTCTACCGGGTCCTTTTTGGCGGCTACCGAGCTTGGGATAAGGCCGGCAATGAGGGTGAGAATTACGCTTATTACAACAAGTATCACCCCACCGAAGGGCGGCAGAGCCGATATTCCGGCAATGTCGGTCAAATGTTCGACAATTAGGTTGATCGGAATGTTCAAAAGCAGCGTCACAAGTATTCCGATAATTCCCGCCACAAAGCCCACGATCATGGTCTCGGCGTTGAACACGCGGGAAATATCCTTTTTGGAGGCGCCGATGCTTCGCAGAATACCTATCTCCTTTGTGCGTTCGAGCACCGAAATGTAGGTTATAATTCCTATCATTATCGACGATACCACAAGAGAAATGGCCACAAAGGCGATCAGAATGTAGCTTATGGCGTTTATTATGGTAGTGACCGACGACATCATCAGCCCCACATAATCGGTGTAGGTTATGCTTTTCTGTTCGTCCACCGAGGCATTGTAATCCTTTATGAACCGAACCACCCTGTCCTTTCCTTCAAAGTCGGAGCAGTAAAACTCCACTCCCGAAGGATCGTCGGGTGTGGCATATCCGAGGACTTCGAGGTTTTCGTCGTAGGTGGCGGTTGAGGAGGTCATTTTAACATACGACCGAACGGCCGATTTGAGGTTTTCTCCCGAAAGATTTAAAAACATCATCTGATACTGAGGCGGCACGGCGGAAATGTCGAAGTTCTCAACATCGTTTTCGATTTCCTCGGCGGTTTTAAATTTGTTGCCGGTAAGAACATCGGTATCGGGATTTTCCCGCTGAGCCTTTAAAACGGCGGTGTTGTTGTTCTTTTCCATTATATAATCGGACAGCTCGGGAAGATATCCCACTGCTCCGCCGATGAAATTGCCGACCTTTGAGGCGTCGTCGGTATACTTTGCAATTCCGACTATTGTAAGGCTTTCGGCGTCTTTAAGCTTTTGCGAAAGCTTTTCGCTGTCATCTTTAATATCGGTAAAAACGCCGTCATGCTCCTCGTAAAGATCACCCGCCGCCGCTACCTTAAAGGAAATTCCGAGAAGCTCGGAATATTCATAGTCGGCATAGCTCGGCGCTTCGTTATCGCCCGATTTCATAAGCTCCTTGAGGCCTTCGCGGTCGAGTATTCCGAGGGTGTAAAGGCTGTAATCGCTTATGCGGTTGTTTTTGTCGAGAATAAGCACCGCTTCATTTCTGTTTTCGGGCATTTTTCCGTCAAGCAGCTCGTAATAGCTCTGCCGGAGATTTTTGTCGGTGAAAAGCTCGGTGAAAAGATCGCTGTCGCTGGTGTTCATATATCTGCCCGACATTGAATCGGCCTTCGAGGAAAGGTATTCGTTCATGTTAAGATCGGCGGTGAGGGTGTTGGGATTGGCCTTGACGGGGTTAAGCTCGTCCGAGCAGTTATAAACATATATTTCGGTGGAATATTTATACCGTATGTCCGAAATGGCGTCGGAAATGTCGTCTCCGTGCTGCTGCACATAGGCTTTAAATGATTTTAAGTCGTTAACGTGGCTGGAGGAATTGATATTTTGAATCTGGTCGTAAAGGAAGGGTTGGGTATAGGCCTTGTCGGTGCCCTTGGGTTCTTCGTCCCGCACAAAGCTCGACATCATCGAGCTGTAATCTATCGACTGCTTATCCACCGAAAGGGGATAGCTTGAAAGGGTCTCCCGCTCGGTCTTGTCGATGTAGGCTCTTGCTCCGCTTGAAAGGGAGAGGATAAGGGCTATGCCGATTATTCCGATGCTTCCGGCAAAGGAGGTCATAAAGGTGCGGCCCTTTTTGGTCATAAGGTTGTTAAGACTTAAAGAAAGGGCGGTGAAAAGTGACATGGAGGTTTTCAGACCCTTTTGCTTTTTGGCTGATTTGGCGGGTTTTTCTGCGTTTTCCGATTTTGCGGCGCTTTCCGATTTTGCGGCCGCTTCGTCCCTGTCGGCGACATCGGATGGCTTTATCCTTGTGTCTGCTTGTGACAGCTCCTCCTGCCCGACGGGGTTTGTGTCGCCGATGATCTTTCCGTCTTTAAGGCTTATTATGCGGGTGGAATACCGCTTTGCAAGCTCGGGATTGTGGGTGACCATTATGACAAGTCTGTCCTTTGCAATGCCCTTTAAAAGCTCCATTATCTGAAGGCTGGTTTCGGAATCGAGAGCACCTGTGGGCTCGTCGGCAAGCAGAATGTCGGGATCGTTTACAAGGGCTCTGGCAATGGCCACCCTCTGCATCTGCCCGCCCGAAAGCTGATTCGGTCTTTTGTGAAGCTGGTTTGCAAGTCCCACCTTTTCGAGCATGCTTATCGCCTTTTGGCGGCGCTGCTTTTTTGAAACTCCCGAAAGGGTCAGTGCCAGCTCAACATTTGAAAGTATAGATTGGTGGGGAATCAGGTTATAGCTTTGGAAAACAAAGCCGATTTTGTGATTGCGGTAGCTGTCCCAGTCGCTGTCCCTATACTGCTTTGTGGAAACGCCGTTTATAACAAGGTCTCCGTCGTCATAGCGGTCAAGCCCGCCGATGATGTTGAGCATTGTGGTCTTTCCCGAGCCGCTTTGACCGAGGACCGAAACAAATTCGTTTTCCCGAAAACAAAGGCTGACCCTGTCGAGGGCGGTTTGTACAAAATCGCCGGTTTTATATATTTTGACAATGCTTTTCAGTTCAAGCATAAAATCCCTCCCGTAAGATGTCGGTTTTAGGCTTCGGCCGCCCTTTTTACCGCAATAACGCCTGCCGTTTTTCGGTATGTTCCCGCTTTCGTCGGCTTGCGGTCATCGGTAAAATCGCTGCCGTCGGCAGAGTTGCAGTGCTGCGCGCTTGCCGGCAAATTTCTCCGCGGCCGTTTTGCAAAGTATAAGACGATTTTTTGAACTGGATATGAATTGCTTAAAAAGCCTTGAAATTTTAACAATTTGGATTTAATATAAATTATATGAGCAGTGATATAGCAAATGCAGAAAAACTCGGCGCAAACCCATTTAAAATGAAAATACCCGATTATGTCAGGGCTGTTATGGATCCTCTTTCTCATAACGGCTTTGAGGTTTATGCCGTCGGAGGATGCGTAAGGGACAGTCTGCTTTTAAAGGAGCCTCACGATTTTGACCTGACCACCTCGGCCGATCCTGTCCGCATGAAAGAGGTTTTTTCCGACTTTACGGTTATCGAGACCGGCATTTCCCACGGCACACTGACGGTCAGAAGCGGCGGACACAATGTTGAGGTAACCGCCTTTCGTACCGACGGGAAATATACCGACCACCGCCGCCCCGACAGGGTGAGCTTTACCGCCTCCCTTCAGGAAGACCTTTCAAGGCGGGATTTTACCGTTAACGCGCTGGCATATAATGACGACAGCGGTCTTGTCGACCTGTTCGGAGGGCAAAACGACCTTAAAAACGGCATAATCCGCTGTGTGGGCGATCCCGACAGGAGGTTTGAGGAGGACGCCTTGAGAATACTCAGAGCGCTGAGATTTTCGGCGAGACTGGGATTTTCCATAGAACAAAAAACCGCCGAGAGCATGATAAAAAAGCGTCGGCTTTTAAAAAGCATTTCGGCCGAACGCATTTTTGCCGAGCTTTCGGGAATCCTTTGCGGGAACGGTCAGACGGTAACAAGGCTTCTTTTGCAGTTCCGCGACATATTTGCCGTTGTTTTGCCCGAGCTTATACCCTGCTTTGATTTCGACCAGAAAAACCCCTATCATGAGTATGATGTGTACACCCATATCGCCTATACCGTGGGCTGCACAAAGCCCAATCGGGAAACACGGTATGCCGCCCTTTTGCACGATGTCGGAAAGCCTTCGACATTTTTCACCGACGAAAAGGGGATTGGGCATTTTTACGGCCACCCGAAGGTGTCGGCCGAAACGGCAAAAACCGTCCTTAGACGCCTCAAAGCCGACAATCGCCTTTGCGAGAGTGTCGAGAAGCTCATTTTTTATCACGACAGCGACATTGCCGACAAAAAGGCGGCGGTCAAAAAAATGCTCATAAAGACGGGCGAAAAGAACTTCTTTGCCCTTTGCGATCTTAAAAAGGCCGACAGAGCCGCTCATTCGGAAGGCCACAGAGACGTTTCCGACATCGAGGCGGTCGAGCGGACGGCAAGGGAGATAATAAGAGAAAACGAATGTCTTTCCAAGGCGCAGCTGAAAATTAACGGCAGGGATTTAATCGCCATGGGGCAAAAACCCGATAAAAGAATAGGCGAGATATTGGACGAAATTTTCGAAAGCGTTGTAAGCGGTGCGACGAAAAACGACAGAGAGGCGCTTTTGACCCTTGCAAAAAGCATCGTAGAAAATAACCGCAAATGAAATCCGAAGGGGTCGGGCGGAGGGCAAGCGGGCACAACCGCCCGAAGCCTGCAAAAAAAGGAATAAAACGAGCGAAGAGCAGCCCTTTTCCGAGGTTTTGGAGAAGGGCTGTTTTTATGCTGCTTTTATGCTGCTTTTTCTCGGAACAAATCGTTGAAAACACCGCAAAAGCCCTTGCTGAATGCTTGACATGAAAGCTTGCAAATGGTATTATATTGTTGCAAATAACTTGCTTTCCTTATTTTATTTTTGATTGTGAGGTAAACCGAATGAAAAAAATCATTTCCTTGGTTCTTGCATTGTCAATGATTTTCAGCTGTTGTGTTCTTCTTTCGGGCGTTTCCTTTGCCGACGAAGAAACGGAAAAAATACTGAAAATCGACTTTGACGGAACCGGCGCATCCCACCTTAGCTATGTAAGACTCGGATGGCTTACCCCTGAAATTCAGGACGGAGATTATCTCGAATATGATGTCTACCTTAAAGATGCCGTTGCAGGCGTCGGCGGTCTCGACTTCGCGGGAGAGGGCAGCAGATATTGCCGCGACTGGGACGACTTCAGAGACACAAACGGAATCAAAGGACATCCCAGCGCCGATTTAAGCGAATATGCACACGGCAAATGGTATTCCAGAAAGGTCAAGCTTAACGCCGTGGTAAACGGCACCTCCGACAACTTTATTATTGTCGCCTTTGAGGGCTTTACCGGCAAGACCACCGCATATTTCGACAACATCCGCATAACCCGCAATGACGAGATCATGGAATATGCTTTTAAGGACGGAGGCAAGGAATACCGCCCCATCGGCACATATTATGCCGGCGACGAGAATAAGATCACCATTTCCACCGTCGAAAAATCCGCCGCAAATCTCCCCGACATCACCCACCCCGATGAGATAGAGGTGGCAAGGGATCTTATTTCCAAGATCCCCAATGCCGACACCGTTAACGACGACAACTGCGAAATGCTTGAAAGAGCGATTAGCGCCTACGAAAACCTTATTAAGGGCGATAAGGCCGGTGTTGACGGCAGCTTTGAAAAGGCGGCCCGGGAGCTCCTTGACAGATACAATGCGGTAATCCCGGGAGATGTTGACCAAAACGGCAGGCTTGAAGTAAACGACGCTCTTGCGGCTCTTGAGCTGGCGGTTAAAAAAATCACGGTCGACGGCGTGGGCATGAAGGCGGCAAGGGTTACCGAAAACGATACCGTGACCGGCCTTTCGGCACTGCTTATACTTCAAAAGTGCGTTGGAATAATAACCCGCTTCCCCACAGAGGATCAGGTTGCGGTGCTTAAAGCAAAGAAATCCCAGCTTGAGCTGTCGGTTTCCAAAAAGGGCGCTTCCGTAACCTCTCTTAAAAACGACGGCGACGACACAGAAATGATAACCGAGCCGGTTATGATATCCATGCCCACCTCCTATGAGGCAAACGGCACCACCGTCGCATTCAAGTGGAAATATGCCGGAATGGAAAAATACAAGACCACCGAAAGCGACGTTTCGGGCAACAAGGGACTGACCGGATTTAAGGTCACATATACCGACGGTACGGCGGGCTTTGATTATGAGATATATGCCGTTTGCTCGGACGACGACGCAGGCCCCTTCCAGTTTTCCGAAAAACTCGTGAACAAAAACGAACAAAAAATAACCGTTAACCTTCAGGACTTCTTCAACGTCGGAGCCGGCGGGGAGGGAGAGCCTACCGCTCTTAAAATACGCACCGAGGGACAGACATACTATCCCGACGGGCTGCAGATGTCTGCCTTGGTCGACGGCGGGGCGGTTGTAACCACCACCTCCACCAGCCAGGGCGGCTCCGACGATGTTCCCATGATATACATCGATTACGGCACCAAGGGCTTTTATGCCGCTCTCGAATGGCCCACGGGAAGCATGATGGCCAAGAGAAACGGCAGCACCGTTTCGATGAGTGTTTATTTTGCAAACTTTAAGACAAGGGTCGAAGGCGGTACCGCTCTCGACATCCCGACCGTTTATTTCGGCACCTATCTCGGCGACATCGAGGAAGGAAGCAACGAGTTTAAGCGTTGGTTCTACAACACCAAGACCCCCGCGATAATCAGAGAAGATCCCAACGAGCCTTACACCCAGATGGATATGCAGGTCGGCCTTGAGGTCGACAGGGTCGGCGGAATGGAATCGGTCAAGTGGGACAACGGCTGGTGGGCCGGTTCTGATAACAAGATTGTCAACGGCTGGGGCGGAATCGAAGGCGACTGGAACGAGGTCAGAGACCCCAGATATATTGCAAATATAAAGTCCTACGGCTGTAACGATCTTAAAGAATTTGCCGCCCTTTGCACCGAAAGGGGCATTAACCTTACCACATACGTACTGCTCCACGACGCCAAAAACGAAAACCCCGACGCCCTTACCTCCCGCGGAGAAAACGGACATCCCGAATGGTTTGTACATTACACCAACACCGACGGCAACTTTGCCGATCTGGGAAATAAGGACTGCGTAAACTGGCTTAAAGACAAGTTGCTCGGCTTCTTTAAGGGCAACGGCGTGCGTACATGGAGAACCGACTTTGAGCCTATCGCCGAAAGCTCCGATAAGGATAACCGCCACTTCGCAAACGGAACCGATGTTCAGTACTGGAATGCCACCGGCTTCTACGAGATAGTGGATTATCTCTATGCAAACTACGATCAGTTCCGCTACGAGAACTGCTCCAGCGGCGGAAGCCTTAAAGATTTCGCAACCCTCTCCCGCACCGTCTACATCAACAACGACGACTCGGCCGACTTCAACAGCCTGCGCACCACCTTCTACGATTCCTCCTACTGCTTCCCCGCGGCTCAGCTTCAGGCTCCCGCCAACATGGATAAGTGCATGCCCGGCTGCTCCAAGTATTACATCAAGGGAACAAATCCCGACTTCGGTTTCAGAAGTGTAATTATGGGAAGCATAATGTTCGCAAGCTGGTCGGGACCCAAGAACGGAAGCCTCCAGTTCGGCCTCGAGGAATATTACGACAAGTACATCAGAATGTACAAGCAGAAGATCAGACATCTGGCAAAGAACGCCGATCTTTACCATGTTCTTCCCCGCCCCGACGGAGTTAACTGGGACGGTATCCAGTATATCGACGACGACAGCGAAAACGAGATCAAGGGTGCCTTGTTTGTTTTCAAACCCTCGGAGCAAGGCGGAAAAACCAAAACCATCAAGCTCAGAGGCCTCGATCCCAAGCAGAGGTATACGCTCGAATCCGAGGACAACAGCGCCGTTAAGTTTAACATGACCGGCAGGGACCTTATGAACATCGGCGTCACCCTGACCCTTAATGACGCGGTTGATTCGGATATTATCTGGATAAAGCATGCTCAGTAAAACCGAGTCGGCCTTGAAAAATGCCGAGCGGGTAATGGGCTAAACCGACAAAATAAATCCCCGCCGCCGAGGCTTAGCTTCGGCGGCGGGGATTTCGTGTTAAAAAAGTCTTACGCCCTTCCCGATTATAAAATCGGGCGGGCAGATTTTTTTCTCGGCAAAAAATTTTAACGGCAGGAAAAGGGAAATGCCGTTTTTACCGGGCCTTTGGAATTACGGCGTTTTGTGCTCCCTGACCGGGCAGGCCGAAGGAGACCGACAGAGCCTTGTCGATGAGATCCATGGAATAGCTGTCCAAGGCCCCCATTCTCCCTTTGAGCCGCTGCTTGTCGAGTGTTCTGACCTGTTCGAGAAGCACTATGGAATCCTTCTGAAGCCCCGTTTCGACCGAGTTTATTTTTATATGGGTGGGCAGCTTGGTCTTTTGGCTTTGGCTGGTTATGGCCGCCGCGATAACGGTGGGGCTGAATTTGTTTCCCACATCGTTTTGAACAATAAGTACCGGCCGTATTCCTCCCTGCTCCGAGCCTACCACGGGACTTAAATCGGCATAATAAATATCTCCTCGTCTTATCTGCAAAAAAACACCTCCCTTTGCATTGCCCCGCTCGTTTTTTCTAACGGTCTTTTTGCAGAAGAAGCGGCCGTCGGGTGTCTCCGATCCGACCTTTTGTCGGCCTTGGGCAAGCGGCAGGTCGGGCGGAGCGCAGGGCTTTTTCAAAAATATTGTTGACCGAAGGGAGCGGTCTTATACCGAAAATTTTCCTCTCGTTATATTTTACGGAGGTTGTCCGAAATTGTGACAAAAATCGAGGGGCGGCTTCCCGCAAAGGAACCCGCCCCCCGATTTTTAAGTTTTACTGACAGCCGCATCCGCATCCGCAATCGTTGCTGTTGCCGGCGCAACCGCCGCCGCAACCGAGGAGCAGTAAGAGAACGAGCATGATGATCCAGCAGTTTGAAGCGTTACCGAAGAAGTTGTTATTGCACATGAGTTTTTCCTCCTTTCCAGCCTTCAATACCATTCTATTCCGTGAGCGGGGGTCGGTGACATTTTACTTGACTTTTATTTTCGGTGGTTTATAATTTTAAGTGAGAGATACGGCAGGGGCGCCCGTGCCGTCTGCTTAAACCGATATGCCCGGGGGCGGAGGATATAAAAATGACCGAAAAGCTTTTTGAGACCGATTCCTTTTTGCTGAAAGGTAAATGCACCGTTACCGCCTGTAAAGCTGTCGACGGAGGCTTTGCCGTTATAACCGACAGAACGCTCTTTTTTCCCGAGGGAGGCGGTCAGCCGGGGGACAGAGGGCGGCTGGGCAAAAGCAGGGTGCTTGATACCCGTTTTGACGATCGGGGAGAGATAATCCACATCTGCGACCAAAGCCTTTTCGAGGGCAGGGAGTACGACATGGAGGTGGATCCCTTACATCGCCTTGACAGTATTCAGCAGCATACCGGAGAGCACATGCTTTCCTACGCTTTTTGGCACCTTTTCGGCATTAAAAATGTGGGCTTTCATATGAACGGGAGCCTTGCCACAATCGACCTTGACCGTGAGGTTACTGCCGAGGAAATATCAAAAGCCGAGGAGCTTTGCAACGGGCAGATATACGAAAATCTGCCTGTTAAGACCTACTATGCCACCCTCGGTCAGCTTAAAAACAAAAAGGTCAGAAAAATATCCGAAAAGGGCGGCGGCCGTCCGAGAGTGGTGGAAATAGAGGGCGGCGACATATGCACCTGCTGCGGCACCCACGCAAATTTTACCGGCACGGTGGGTATAATAAAGGTGATAAAATGCGAAAAGAACCGCTCGGGAAGTCGGCTTGAATTTCTGTGCGGCAAAAGAGCCTTTGATTATTTTGAGGATCAGAGCAAAACCGCAAAAACCGTTGCCGAGATGTTTTCCACCGAGTTTTGCGAGGTGCCCGACCGCATAAGGGATATGAAGGAAAAAATATCGGAGCAGAATTTAAGCATAAAGGAAAAAACCGATGCTTTATCCGACTATACAGTTAAGGAAATATGCGACCGGGCGCAAAAGGGTCTTTCCTTTGCCCTTCTCGAGAACATCGGAGCAAAGGAGGCAAGGGTAATTTTAAACAAGGCGATAAAGTCGGTGCCCTGCGTTGTGCTTGTCTTCACCGAGAAGGATCGGCTTAATTACGTTTTGTCGTCGGCAGAGGGCAGCGGATATGACTGCAAATATCTTTGCGAGCTTTTAAACGGCCTTTATTCCGGCAAGGGCGGCGGAAGTCCCCGCTTTGCCCAGGGCGGCGGAAATCTTTGCCCCGATTTTAAGGAACGGGGAGAAATCTTTTTGAAAACGGCGGTGGAAAACAAATGAATTATATAGCCTGTGTTGACGAAAACTGGGGAATAGGAAAAAACGGAGATCTTCTTTTTTCCATTAAAGGCGATATGAAATTTTTCCGCGAGACCACTCTCGGGAAAACGGTGGTTATGGGTCGAAAGACGCTGCTTTCTTTTCCGGGCTCGAAGCCCCTTAAAAACCGCCGAAACATTGTGCTGACAAAAAGCAAAGACTTTTCCTGCGAGGGTGCCGAGATCGTGCACGGCATCGACGAGCTTTTTGCGCTTTTAAAAGACAGCAAAGAGGATGGCGACAATATTTTTGTCATCGGAGGGGCGCAAATTTACAATGTCCTTTATAAATTCTGCAAAACAGCATATATTACTAAGGTATCGGCCGACGGAAATGCCGATGTGTTTATAAAAGATCTCGACAAAGAGCAGGACTGGAAGGTTGTTTCAAAAAGCCAAAGCTTTTGCGAAAACGGCCTCGAATATACCTTTTACACCTACGAAAATAGCAGTCCCGAATCTTTTTTATAAAAATGCTTGACATATTTGATAAGGTGTGTTATATTGATAATAGTAATTATTACTGATTTATAACTGATTGTTTTCATTTTATCAAACGGTCAACGGATAAATCACCTGACAAAGTCCCCACAAGCTATTAAATATATTATAATAAAAGGAGTGCATTTTCATGGAACTTAAAGGATCCCGTACCGAGGCAAATTTAAAGGCGGCTTTCGCCGGAGAATCCCAGGCTCGCACAAAATATGACTTTTACGCCTCCAAGGCACGCAAGGACGGATTTGTTCAGATCGCTCAGCTTTTTGAGGAAACGGCGGCCAACGAGAAGGAGCACGCAAAGATCTGGTTTAAGCTGCTCTCGGGCATAAACGGCACGGCCGACAACCTCTCTGCCGCGGCAGACGGCGAAAACTTTGAATGGACCGATATGTACAAGGAATTTGCCGAACAGGCCAGAAATGAAGGCTTTAACGACATTGCCGAACTTTTTGAAAAGGTGGGAGAGATTGAAAAGACCCACGAGGAGCGTTACAGAAAGCTGCTTGCCAATGTAAACGGAAGCCTCGTTTTCTCCCGCGACGGAGATATGGTTTGGGAATGCTCCAACTGCGGCCACATTCACATCGGAAAATCTGCGCCGGAGGTATGTCCCGTCTGCGCCCACCCGCAAAGCTACTTCCGCCTTAAAGCGGAAAACTATTGATTTTTTCGACCGTATTAAAACCGCCGTGCTTATTACCGACGGCAAAAAGGGAGCCCCGACAGGGACTCCCTTTGATTTTTGATAGATTGCTTGATTATTTGAAGGCCGTCCGTCTGTTTTGCACTGCGGCAAACGGGAAGGCGGTTATTTTACGATTTCCTTTAAGGACGAAATGATGTAATCCACCTGCTCGTCGGTGAGAAGTGTGTGGAGGGGAAGGGAAACCTCGTTTTCGTACATCTTATAGCTTTCGGGATAATTTGCGATGTCAAAGCCCCGTTTTTTATAGGCCGAAAGCAGCGGGAGAGGCTTGTAATGAACATTGCAGGCAATGCCCTTTTCGCCCATTTTGTTGATTATTTCGCACCGTTTCTGATGGTCGATACCCTTTATTCTCAGAAGGTAGAGATGCCCGCTGGAACAGAAATTTTCTCCTCTGTGGGCGGGGGTTATAAACCTGTCGTCGGAAAAGGCGGCATTATACTTTGCGATTATTTGCTGACGGCGGGCAAGCAGTCCCTCGTATCGGGAAAGCTGGACAAGGCCGACAGAGGCCATAATATCGGTCATATTACACTTAAAATACGGCTCAACGATGTCATATTCCCAGGCGCCGATGCCGCTTTTGTGCAGCGCATCCTTGGTTTGGCCGTGGAGGGAAAGCAGCATGTATTTTTTATAAATTTCCCCGTCGTCGATTCCGTCGATGTGCCGCCAGGTGACCGCTCCGCCCTCGGCGGTGGTGAGATTTTTGACGGCGTGGAAGGAAAAGTTGGTGAAGTCGGCGCGATTTCCGCTTTTTACGCCGTTTCTGACCGCTCCGAGAGAATGGGCGCCGTCGGCCATAACGATTATACGGCCGAAGGCCTTTTGGATGTCGTTTTCAGGGGTAAAAAGGGCCTTTTTCCGCTCGACGATTTCATAAATGCTGTCGTAATCGCACATAATTCCGGCCACATCAACGGGGATTATGACCTTGGTCTTGTCGGTTACGGCGGCTTCGAGCTTTTCGCGGTCCATTTCAAGGGTGCCCGGCTTTACATCCACCATTTTAAGGGTGGCTCCCACATGGCAGACAACGCTTGCCGTGGCGGTGTAGGTGTAAGCGGGAACGATGACCTCGTCACCCTCGCCCACCCCGAGAAGCCGCAGGGTCATTTCCCCGCAGGCGGTCTGGGAATTGAGGCAGGCACATCCCGCCGCGCCGGTATATTCCTTTATAAGCTTTTCAAATTTCTTTGTCTTGGGGCCTGTGGTTATCCAGCCCGAGCGAAGGGTATCGGCCACTTCGGCGATTTCCGCCTCGCCTATATCGGGAGGAGAAAAGGGTATAGTCATTATAAAGACTCCTTTTAAAATTAAGCAAACAGTGTCTAACCACCGCTTTTTAAAAGCTTTTTATTGTTTTAACAAATTCCCGGGGATCTTTTGCGCCGAAAAGAGCGCTTCCCGCCACAAGTACGTCGGCTCCCGCCTCTATGACCTGTCTGCCGGTCTCAAGGCCTATTCCGCCGTCGACCTCTATCTTCATGTCTTTAAGTCCGAGACGGTCACATTCCTTTCGAATGGCCGAAATTTTGCCGAGAGCGCAGGGCATAAAGCTCTGACCGCCGAAGCCCGGCTCCACCGACATAACAAGCACCATTCCAACCTTTTTGAGGTATGGAAAGATTGCCTCGGCGTCGGTTTTGGGCTTTATGGAAATCGAGGGAACGGCGCCGTATTCCTTTATCATGTCGAGGGTGCCGTCGATGTCGCTTTCGGCCTCGTAATGGATGGTAATGTAATCCGATCCGGCCTTTGCGAACTGCTCGATGTAGCGGTGGGGCTCGTCTATCATAAGGTGGGTGTCTATGGGCATATCGCTGTATTTATCAAGAGATTTCAAAACAGGTATACCGAAGGAAATATTGGGCACAAATATACCGTCCATAACATCAAAGTGGAGAATGTCGGCTCCCGCCTCCTTCATTCTGTCGCAATCGGCTCCGAGTTTTGCAAAATCGGCCGAAAGCACCGAGGGAGCAACAAGCGTCATATTAAAGACTCCTTTCAAGAGTGTTTTAAAATTATTTTTTGGCCACCGAAAAACCGAGGCCGACGGCCGCGGCGGGGTCATGTGTTTTGCGGTGTCCGACGGGCGCAATATTTCCACCGCGCCTTTAGCGGATACAAAGCCATTTTATCACAGACGCCCTGTTTCTTCAAGAGGGTATATAAAAAATACATAATAGTGTTTACTAAAAAACATAAAAGATTGTTAAAAAAATAACACTTTCGCTATTGCATTTTTTTTTGCGATGTGGTACACTTCTATCGTAATATATTTGTCGAAGTTTAGGCTTTTATTTTCTTTACTCTTTGGCAAAGTTTCAACATACCAATTTAAAGGAATGATGATTGTGATTACCGAAAACCAGAAAAATGAGCTCATTCAGCATGTGGCCAATTTCGTCGGTATGGCGTCTATCCGCCTGCCCGATGATGTTATGGCTCGCCTGCAGGAAATGAGAGATAACGAAACAAAACCCAGCGCAATTACCCTTTACGACATTATGATCGGCAACCAGAAGCGTGCCGTCGAGGTAAAGCGCCCCACATGTCAGGACACCGGCATTGTCCACCTTTATGTCCGCGCAGGTGCATTCAGTCCCTACCTTAATGTACTGACCGATGTCATCAATCAGGCGGTCGTAAAGGCCACCAAGGAGACCCCCCTTCGTCTCAATGCCGTAGAAACCTTCGACGAATACAACACCGGCACCAACGTCGGAACAGGCGTTCCCTACATCGAGTGGACAATCGTTCCCGATTCCGACAAGATCGAAATGGATGTTTACTTTGCCGGCGGCGGTTGCAGCCTTCCCGGTAAATCGGCCGTTCTCATGCCCGCAAAGGGATATGAAGGCATTGTCGATTTCGTGCTTGACATTGTTACCGACAGAGGCGTCAACGCATGTCCTCCTCTCGCCATCGGCGTAGGTATCGGCGGATGTATTACCACCGCCACCCACCTTTCCAAAAAAGCATTGCTCCGCAAGGTCGGCAGCCACAATCCCAATCCCAAGGTTGCGGAATTTGAGCAGATCCTTACCGATGCAATCAACAAAATCGGCGTAGGTCCTCAAGGTCTTGGCGGAAGCGAAAGCCTCCTCGGCCTTAATGTCGAGACCATCTGCCGTCACCCCGCCACCCTGGCCGTTTCGGTCAGCACCGGATGCTGGGCACATCGCCGCGCCACCCTCGCCATCGACAAGGACGGCAACTGCGACATGATCACCCACAAGGGCGCCGTTATCTGAGCATAACTTTGAGCGAAAGGAAAATTTAAAATGGAAAAGAAAGTTATTACTACACCCATAAAAACCGAAGATATTAAGGATCTTCGCGTTGGTGATATGATTTATCTTACCGGAATGATGGCCACCTGCCGCGACTCGGGTCACGCCCGCCGCGTTCGCGAGGGAATTATCCCCGAGAAATACGAATTTGCCGGCAACGCCATTTTCCACGCAGGCCCCATCGTTAAAAAAGACGAAAAAACCGGAAAGTATTCCATGGTATCGGTCGGCCCCACCACCAGCATGCGCATGGAGGCCTTTGAGGCCGATTTTATCGAGCAGACCGGCGTTAAGCTTATCATCGGTAAGGGCGGTATGGGAGACAACACCGCCGCCGCCTGCAAAAAATACGGCGCGCTTCACTGCGTGCTGCCCGGCGGATGCGCCGTTATGGCCGCCGAGGAGGTCGAGGAGATCGAAGATGTCGAATGGCTGGACTTCGGTGTTCCCGAGGCTCTTTGGATCTGCCGAGTTAAGGAATTCGGTCCGCTGATCGTTTCCATCGACACCGAGGGCAACAACATGTTTACCCAGGTCAAAGAAAACTTCAACAAGGCCAAGGAAGAACAGGCAGCCGCGGTTAAACCCAAGGTTCACTATATGAAATAAAGCACTTGCGAGGGACGGGAGACCGTCCTTTGCGTGTTTATAAAGCTTTAAGCAAATTGTACCAAAGTTTACAACACCTGGGGTGTTGTTAGTGGTAAAAATCTATTTTCAGAGAAAAGGAATGATTTTATGAGCAGCAAGGTAGCAGTTATCGGCGCCGGCCATGTCGGCGCAACCATCGCCTACACTCTTACGGTTACGGGTGCGGCGGCAGAGATCGTCCTCATCGACATCAACGAAAAGAAGGCCTTCGGTGAGGCAATGGATATCCGTCAGGGCACCGCATATTGCAACCCCTCCAATGTCTACTCCGGAACCTACGCCGACGCAAAGGGCGCCGACATTGTAATTATCACCTCGGGCGTAGCCCGTAAGGCAGGTCAGTCCCGTCTTGAGCTTTCCCAGATCAACACCGACATCATCAAGCAGATCGCTCCCAAGATCACAAAATACGCTCCCGACGCAATTTATGTCATCGTGGCAAACCCGGTCGACATTCTGACCTATGTTTTCACCAAGGTTTCGGGTATTCCCCAGAACCGCGTGCTCGGCTCGGGCACACTGCTCGACACCGCCCGTCTTCGCACCAGCCTTTCGGAGTACTACAATGTCAGCCAGAAAAATGTTCACGCATATGTTTTCGGCGAGCACGGCGACACCTCCTTCATTCCCTGGTCGATTTCCACCATTTCCAGCATAAACATCAACCAGTATCACGACTGCTTCTTCAACGATCAGCCCGCAGTTCCGCCGGTCGACCGCAAAAAGATTTGGGAATATGTTAAAAATTCCGGCGGTACCATCATCGCCAACAAGGGTGCTACCTACTATGCTGTTTCAATAGTAACCGCTCAGATCGTTCGTTGCATTTTCTCCAGCGTTGATACCTCCCTTACCGTAACCAGCATGATGAACGGCGAATACGGCATAAGCGATGTTTGCCTGTCCACCCTCGCCATCGTCAACAACAAGGGTATCAAGTGCAAGGTTCCCACCCCGTTGACCCAGGGCGAAATGGCACTTCTCCAAAAGAGCGCCGACAGCCTTAAGAATGTTATCAGCGGTCTGAAGATTTAAGGTATAAATAAAGATAACTCTCCGCGGGGCGACCCGCCCCGCGGCTTTTTTACAACTCTTTTAAAAAAAGGGAAAGGAATGATTTTCAGCTATGACATACAGCTACTATCCCGGCTGTACGCTGAGAAACAAGGCAAAGGATCTTGATACATATGCAAGGCTTTCGGCCAAGGCTCTCGGCATAGAGCTCGAAGAACTGCCCGAGTGGCAGTGCTGCGGCGGCGTTTATCCCATGGGAAGCGACGAGATCGCTCCCAAGCTCTCCTCGGTCAGAGCGCTGGTTGCCGCAAGGGACAAAAATCAGGCGCTGGTCACAATGTGCTCGGCCTGCCACCATGTCATCAAGCGCACAAACGACGCTATGGCAAACGACGAAAACATGAACCTCAAGGCAAACAACTATCTTGCCCTCGACACTCCCTATAACGGAGAAACCGAGGTTTATCATTTTCTTGAGATACTCCGCGACAAGGTGGGCTTCGACAAGCTCAAGGCGGCGGTCAAAAACCCCTTAAAGGGCAAAAAGATCGGCGCATATTACGGATGTCTTTTGCTTCGTCCCGGTAAGGAGATGGGTTTTGATAACCCCGAAAATCCCACCGTTATCGAGGATTTCATCAAGGCGCTGGGCGCCACACCCGTGGTTTATCCCTACCGCAACGAGTGCTGCGGCGGTTATGTGACCATGGAGGACGAAGCTCTTCCGAGAAAAAAGGTTGCTCAGATCAACGAATCGGCAAAAGGAATGGGTGCAGAAATGCTCATTACCGCATGTCCCCTTTGCATGTATAACCTCAACCACAACAGTGAAAACGGCCTTCCGGTCAAATATTTCACCGAAATTCTTGCCGAGGCTCTCGGCGTAAAGGAGGGCACCGAAGATGAATAAACAGCTCTCTGAGGAGATCACCCGCATTGCCGGTGTCAATCCCCGCAAATGTATGAAATGCGGCAAGTGCTCGGGCACATGTCCCGCATATGACGAAATGGAATATCATCCCCATCAGTTCGTGGCAATGGTCGAACAGGGCAAGGTTGAGCCGCTTATGGCTTCAAAGAGCCTTTATATGTGCCTTTCCTGCCTTGCCTGTGTTGAGCGCTGCCCCAGAGGCGTCGAGCCGGCAAAATTTGTCGAGGCCGTCCGTCTTGCGGTCATCCGTCAGCAGGGTCAGAACCACATGAAGCAGGATGAGATCCCCGCGCTTTTAAACGACGATCTGCCTCAGCAGGCCATCGTAAGCGCCATGAGAAAATACAGTAAGTAAGGAGGAAAAGCGCAATGCAAAGAATAGGCGTATTCGTCTGCTGGTGCGGTAGTAACATCGCCGCCACGGTCGATGTAAAAAAGGTTGCCGAAACTCTCGGCAAAGAGCCCGGCGTTGTTTTTTCCGCCGACTACCAATATATGTGCTCTCAGGCAGGTCAGGACCTTGTTAAGAATTCCATTAAGGAATACGGTCTTACAGGCGTCGTAATCTGCTCCTGCTCCCCCCGTATGCACGAGGCCACCTTTAGAAAGGCTGCCGCATCGGCCGGAGTAAACCCCTACATGGTGGAAATAGCCAATATCCGCGAGCAGTGCTCCTGGATACATAAGGATATGGCCACCGCCACCGAAAAGGCGGTCATTCTCGGCCGCGCCGCCATCGCGAAGGTGCATCTCAACGCACCGCTGACCGCAGGTGAAAGCCCGGTTACCAAGCGCGCTCTCGTAATCGGCGGAGGTATCGCCGGTATCCAGACCGCTCTTGACATCGCCGACGCAGGATACGAGGTCGACATTGTCGAAAAATCCCCCACAATCGGCGGAAAGATGGCTCAGATAGACAAAACCTTCCCCACTCTCGACTGTGCCGCATGTATTCTGACCCCCAAAATGGTTGAAGCCGCCCAGAACGAGAAAATTAAAATATACTCCTTCAGCGAGGTTGAAGAGGTCAAGGGATTTGTGGGCAACTTCTCGGTCAAGATCCGCAGAAAGGCCCGCTATGTAAACGAGGACATCTGCACCGGCTGCGGAGCCTGCACCGAAAAATGTCCCATGAAGAAGGTGCCCAACGAGTTCAATCTCGGACTTGACAACCGCACCGCCGTTTACATTCCCTTTGCCCAGGCCGTTCCGAAGGTTGCGAGAATCGACCCCAACTACTGCCTCAAGCTTAAAAACGGCAAATGCGGACTGTGCTCCACCGTCTGCGAGGCCAAGGCTATCGACTATACCCAGAAGGACGAATTTGTCGAGGAAAAATACGGCGCAATCGTCGCCGCCACCGGCTTTAATCCCATTAAGGTCGACAAATACGACGAGTTTGCATATTCCCAGAGTCCCGACGTTGTCACCTCTCTCGAATATGAGCGTCTCATGAACGCCGCAGGACCTACCGGCGGCACGCTGCTTCGTCCCTCCGACAAAACCCACCCCCACACCATCGTTTTCGTACAGTGCGTGGGCTCCCGCTGCGACGAAAGCAAGGGCAAGAGCTATTGCTCAAAAATCTGCTGTATGTATACCGCAAAGCACGCAATGCTCACCCGCGAAAAATATCCCGACACCGATGTTTATGTTTTCTATATCGATGTGCGTACCCCCGGCAAGAACTTCGACGAGTTCTATCGCCGCGCCGTTGAGGAATACGGCGTGCACTACATCAAGGGCATGGTCGGAAAGGTCGCTCCCCACGACGGAAAGCTGACCGTTCAGGCCTCCGACCTTATTATGAACGAGCAGATCAAGATCGAGGCCGATATGGTGGTGCTTGCCGCCGCTATCGAGCCGGACAAATCCGCCCGTCCTTTAGCCACCATGCTGACCGCCAGCATGGACACCAACGACTTCTTCACCGAAGCCCATCCCAAGCTCCGTCCTGTCGAAAGCCCCACCGCCGGCGTATTCCTTTCGGGTGTTTGCCAAGGTCCTAAGGACATCCCCGAAACGGTCGCTCAGGCATCGGCCGCCGCCGCAAAGGTCATCGGCCTGCTTTCCAAGGATAAGCTGACCTGCAACCCCTGCGTTGCCCATTCCAACGAAATGATGTGCAACGGTTGCTCGACTTGCGCGAATGTCTGCCCCTACGGCGCAATTACCTACATTGATAAGGAATTCCGTTTGGGCGGCGGCAAGACCGAGACCAGAAGGGTCGCATCGGTCAACGAGGCTGTCTGCCAGGGCTGCGGCGCCTGCACGGTCGCCTGTATGTCCGGCGCAATGGACCTCAAGGGCTTTGCCAACAAACAAATTATGGCGGAGGTAGATGCGATATGCAAATAGAGAATAAAGAATTCACACCTAAAATCGTGGCTTTCTGCTGCAACTGGTGCTCCTACGCCGGTGCAGACCTTGCAGGCACCAACCGACTGAATTATCCCGCCAACGTTAAGATAATCCGCGTTCCCTGCTCCTGCCGCGTCAACCCCATTTTCATACTTCGCGCCTTCCAGCGCGGCGCCGACGGGGTTATCATGTGCGGCTGCCACCCCGGCGACTGCCACTATACCACCGGAAACTATTATGCCCGCCGCCGTATGACCCTGCTCTTCGGTATGCTCGACTTCCTCGGGATCGAGAGAGGCCGCACCCGCGTCGAATGGGTATCGGCCGCCGAGGGCGTAAGATTTTCCACCGTTATGAACGATTTCGTTAAAACCGTTACCGAGCTTGGACCTAATAAGAGATTGGAGGACCTGAGATGCAAGAAATCTTTGACAGAATGATTGAAAAAGCAGGGGAACTCCTTGAAAACGGCACCGTAGATCGGGTGCTGGGTTGGAAGGCGGGAGAATTTTTCTATGATCCCACCCCCGCCGTTTTCGGTTCCAAGGATGAGCTTTCGGATTTCGTTTACAGCGGCTTTTGCGGCGCAAACCTGAGCAAATACCTCATCAACGAAACCAAAAAGGACGGAAGGATCGCCGTTTTCCTCAAGCCCTGCGACACATACAGCTTTAACGAGCTTTTGAAGGAGCACCGCATCGACAGAGAAAAGACCTATGTCATCGGAATTTTCTGCGGCGGAAAGCTTGACATCGAAAAGATCCGTGATATGGGCATTAAGGGTATCACCTCGGTTGACGAGGACGGCGACACACTGACCGTACATACCCTTTACGGCGACAAAGAGGTGGCCAGAAGAGACGCTCTGCTCGACCGCTGCACCGTTTGCCGCAAGACCCATGTCGTATACGACGAAATGATCACCGTCGACCGGGAGATCGACGATTCATGGAAGGGCAACCGCTTCGATACGGTTGCAAAGCTTGAGGCCATGACCCCCGACGAGCGCTTTGAGTTCTGGAGAGGCGAGCTTTCCAAGTGCATTCGCTGCAACGCCTGCCGCAATGTATGTCCCGCCTGCTCCTGCACCAACTGCGTTTTCGACAACCCCGATTCGGGAATTTCTCAAAAAGCGGCGGTTGATTCCTTCGAGGAAAACATGTTCCACATCATCCGCGCCTTCCATGTGGCCGGACGCTGCACCGACTGCGGCGAATGTTCGAGGGTGTGCCCCCAGAACATTCCTCTCCACCTTTTAAACCGCAAATTCATCAAGGACATCGACACCTTCTACGGCGAGTTCCAGGCCGGCGAGACCGCCGACGAGCCCCGCACTCCTCTCACCAACTTTACCAAGGATGATGTCGAGCCTACCGTCGTTTCGGACAAAGGAGGGGACAACTGATGCTTAAAATAAACAGAGAAAAGCTTCCCGAGCTTTTTGCCAAGATCTCGGAAAGCGACGAGCTTTATCTTCCCATAAAGAGAAGCGGAAAGATCGACTTCTTCAAATGGAACGAGGGGGCAGAGGTTTGCCTCGACGAGCTTCACACCAACCGTTCCCCCAAGGACCTTTTCTTCCCCCAGACCGAAAACCTTATGGGCTTTAAGATGGACGGAAAGAAGATCGAGATCATCGACCTTCGCGATGAGACCAGGGACTTTGTGATTTTCGGCGTGCGCGCCTGCGACGCCAAGAGCTTTGATGTGCTCGACAGGGTCTTCCTGTCCGATCCGGTGGACACCTACTATAAATCCCGCAGAGACAAGGGCACGGTAGTTACCATGGCCTGCTCGGCTCCCGAAGAGACCTGCTTCTGCGGCGTGTTCGGAATCGACCCCACCGAGCCCTGCGGCGACGCCGTAACCTACCTTACCGAGGACGGACTTTTCTTCGAGGGAAAGACCGAAAAGGGCAAGGCTCTTGAAGGCAAAATAGCCGCTCTCTTTGAGGATGCGGACACTGCCGAGGTTGAAGCCCAGAAGGCCGCCACCAAAGAAATCTGCGAAAAGCTGCCCTTAAACGGCCTCTCTCTTGACGGATTCGGCAGCGAGGATGTGCTGCTTGACAAATTCAATTCCCCCGAATGGGCCTCCCTTTCGGAAGCCTGCCTCGGCTGCGGAACCTGCACCTTCGTATGCCCCACCTGCCAGTGCTACGACATCCGCGACTTCGACACCGGCCACGGTATCAGAAGATTCCGCTGTTGGGACTCCTGCATGTATTCCGACTTTACCAAAACCGCCGGCGGCCAGCCCAGAAAAACTCAGCTCGAGCGCTTCCGCCAGAGATTTATGCACAAGCTGGTTTACTATCCGGCCAACAACGACGGACTTTATTCCTGCGTGGGATGCGGCCGATGCGTTGCAAAATGCCCCATCTCCATGAACATTGCCAAAGTCATTAAAAGGTTAGGGGGTAAAAACTGATGTCAGTAAACGAAACTCTCATTCCCCATATCGGTGTTGTTACCGATGTGAGAATAGACACTCCCGATGTTAAAACCTTCCGCGTTAACGCTCTTGAAGGCGGCAAATGCTTTGAACATATCCCCGGGCAGTGTGCTATGCTTTCCATCCCCGGCGTGGGCGAGGCCATGTTCTCCATAACCTCCTCCCCCACAAACGAGGAATATATGGAATTCAGCATTAAAAAATGCGGATGTCTGACCTCCTGGCTCCACCAGATGGAGGTCGGCCAGCAAATCACCATCCGCGGACCCTACGGCAACGGGTTCCCCGTTGAATCGGCTTTCAAGGGCAAGGATCTGCTCTTTGTGGCCGGCGGTATCGGTCTTGCACCTCTGCGCTCGGTTATAAACTATGTCCGTGCACACAGAGAAAACTACGGCAAGGTCGACATTGTTTACGGCTCGAGAAGCGCCGACGATCTCGTGGATTACAAGGAGATCATCGACGAATGGATGAACGAGCCCGACTTTAACGTCTGGCTTACAATCGACCGTGAGCAGGAGGGCTGGGACGGCCATGTGGGCTTTGTTCCGAATTATGTTAAGGAGCTTGGCTTCGACACCGACAAAACCGTCATCATCTGCGGTCCTCCCATTATGATCAAATTCACCTTGGCCGGACTTATGGAGCTTGGCTTTAACAAGACTCAGGTCTTTACCACCATGGAGCTTAGAATGAAATGCGGCGTCGGAAAATGCGGCCGCTGCAACATCGGCAGCAAATATGTCTGCAAGGACGGTCCTGTTTTCCGCTGTGACCAGCTTGACGAGCTGCCCGACGAGTATTAAGGGAGGTTAAATATATGGAAAAAACGGTTAATGTCTTCCTGATGGGCAAAAAATATGAAGTCCCGTCATCACTTACAATTATGGGCGCAATGGAATATGCCGGCTATCAGCTGGTTAGGGGCTGCGGCTGCCGAAACGGCTTCTGCGGCGCCTGCGCCACCATCTATCGCATAAAGGGCGACCGCGAGCTTAAGGTATGTCTCGCCTGCTCGACCCAGGTTGAGGACAATATGTATGTGGCAACCCTGCCCTTCTTCCCCCTCATCAAGCAGGTTTACGACATCGAAAAGGTTTCCCCGACCCAGGCCATTATGATGCAGCTTTATCCCGAGATTTACAGCTGTATCGGCTGTAACGCCTGTACCAAGAGCTGTACCCAGGGACTTAATGTCATGCAGTACATCGCCTATGCACAGCGCGGAGAGTTCGATAAATGCGCCGACGAGTCCTTCGACTGCGTTATGTGCGGCGTTTGCTCCTCCCGCTGCCCCGCAGGCATTTCCCATCCTCAGGTGGCAATGCTTGCCCGCCGTATCAACGGTAAATACCTCGCTCCTCACACCAAGCATCTCGAAGACCGCGTAAAAGAGATCAAAAACGGCGACTTTAAGGAGCTTCTCGAGAGCCTTATGCAGAAGCCCGTTGAGGAAATGAAAGAGCTCTATAACAACCGCGAGATAGAGAAATAAGGAGGTAAAACTATGTATCCCAGCGATTTTGAAGCATCTATAAAAAAGGTTGAAGCCGCCCGTGAAGAAAACACCAGGCTTGAACCCAGAAGAATGACAGCCGAGGAAAAGGATACCCTCCTTGCCACCTATCATCCCGATTATAAAAAGGAAGAGTTCCGCGAGCTCAAGGTCGGCCCCAACAAGGGCGAAAAGGTTCCTACCGAGCTTTGCGCCCTGCTTCAGGGACACAGCCGCATCAAGGACAACCGCCCCGACCTTTCTAACCCCGATTATGATGTTGATGTGCTCATCATCGGCGGCGGCGGAGCAGGTTCTTCGGCCGCAATCGAGGCACACAAAAACGGCGCTAATGTTATGATCGTTACAAAGCTCCGTATCGGCGATGCCAACACCATGATGGCAGAGGGCGGAATCCAGGCCGCCGACAAGCCCAACGATTCCCCCGCTCAGCATTATCTCGATGCCTTCGGCGGCGGACATTTTGCCGCAAAGCCCGAGCTGCTTTACAAGCTCGTTAACGAGGCTCCCGAGGCCATTCAGTGGCTCAACGATCTCGGTGTGGAATTCGACAAGGCTCCCGACGGAACCATGATCACCACCCACGGCGGCGGTACCTCCAGAAAGCGTATGCACGCCGCAAAAGACTATTCCGGCGCCGAAATTATGAGAACCCTCCGCGACGAGGTTTTAAACCGCGAGATTCCCGTTGTCGACTTCACCGTTGCAATTGAGATCATTCTTGACGACGAGGGCAAGGCCGCAGGCGCTGTTCTTATGAATATGGAAACCAAGGAAATCCTTGTTGCCAAGGCAAAGACCGTCATCATCGCCACCGGCGGCGCGGGACGTCTCCATTATCAGGGCTTCCCCACCTCCAACCATTACGGCGCGACTGCCGACGGACTTGTGCTTGCCTACCGCGTGGGCGCAAAGCTGCTTTATGCCGACACCCTCCAGTATCACCCCACCGGCGCCGCTTTCCCCGAGCAGATTTTCGGCGCACTTGTTACCGAAAAGGTAAGATCCCTCGGTGCAAAGCTTGTTAATGTCAACGGCGAGGTATTTATGCATCCTCTCGAGACCCGCGATGTTTCGGCAGCTTCGATAATCCGCGAATGCTCCGACCGCGGCAACGGCGTTACCACTCCTCAGGGCAAGGCCGTGTGGCTCGACACTCCCATGATCGAGCTTAAAAACGGCGAGGGAACCATCGAAAAGAGAATTCCCGCCATGATGAGAATGTTCGGCAAATACGGCATCGACATCCGCAAGGAGCCCATTCTTGTTTATCCCACCCTTCACTATCAAAACGGCGGTATCGACATTTCTGCCGACGGACAGAGCGGCGTTGAAAACCTCTTTGTGGCCGGCGAGGCTGTCGGAGGAATTCACGGGCGCAACCGTCTTATGGGCAACTCCTTGCTTGACGTTATCGTTTTCGGACGCAACGCAGGACAGCACGCCTCCGAAAAGGCAAAGAGCGTTACGGTGGGCAGCCTGACCCTCGACCATGTCGACAGATTTGAGAATGAGCTTGCTTCCGCCGGTATCGAAACCGAGGTCAAATCGCCTAAAATACTTCCCGATTACGCAAGAAAACAATAATTTTGATTTTGGGTAATTAAATTATTTTTGCTACGATCGAAGCGGGGGAGACCCTGCTTCGGTCTCGGCATTTGTCGGAATGTGAGAAGTCGGCAAATGACCGAAACCTAAGCGCTGCACCACGCAGACCTGTTCTCTATGGGAAATTCCCGTGTTTTACGGAAAATTCCCCTTGTGAACAGGTAACGGGCGAATTGCTTCTTGCAGGGCGCCGCGCAAAGAAAGTTTCAGAGGAGAAAAAAATATGGTTTATATCGGCTCGGTTCTGGGCAGCTTGCTCACCACCTTATTTTTTGTTTTCATTATAGCCACAATCGGCTACCTTATCGGCGGACTTGAGATAAAGGGAATTTCCCTCGGCACCGCCGGAGTTCTTCTTGTCGCCCTGCTTTTCGGAATTTTGGCCAGCAAGGTCGGCACATTCACGGTCGGCGAAACCGACATTACTCTTTGGAGCGGCGACATTAAAAAGATGTTTTCGCTTATTTCAAACATCGGAACGGCGCTGTTCGTTTCGGGAGTCGGTCTTATTGCCGGACCTAAGTTTTTCCGCAGCTTTAACAAGAGCACAATGTCCTATATCCTTATGGGCGTTATCATAATCCTTGCCGGATTTGTCGCAATGGCAATATGCGTGGCGCTCGGTGTTGAGCCTGCCATGGCCATCGGTCTTCTTACCGGCGCTCTTACCTCCACCCCCGGTCTTGCTTCTGCAAAGGAGGCCTTCGCCGCGGGTGAGGAACAGGTCACCTCGGGCTACGGCATTGCCTACATCTTCGGCGTGCTGGGCGTGGTTTTCTTCGTTCAGATTATTCCCCGTATTCTTAAAGTTAACATTCCCGAGGAAAGAGAAAAGTTCAAAGCCGCCAACGCCGTTGTAATCCCCGAGCCCAAGAAAAAGCTCAAAAAGCTCGATGCGCTCGATTTCTTCCCGTTTATGACCACCGTGGCGCTGGGCATTATTCTCGGAACAATCAAAATTCCCGGAATTAACTTTTCCCTCGGCTCTTCGGGGGGCACGCTTATCGTCGGCCTTATAATCGGCCACTTCGGACATCTCGGGCCTATCGACATGCATATGACCAAAAACACCCTTAATGTTTTCCGTGAGCTCGGTCTTATGCTCTTCCTTATCGGCGCCGGCGTTCCCGGAGGAGTCAACTTCATAACCCACTTCAAGCCCATCTATTTCGTATACGGCGTTATAATGACCACCCTGCCTATGGTTATCGGCTTTATCTTCGCCAAATATGTTTTCAAACTCAGCATATTCAACAACCTCGGCTCCATCACCGGCGGTATGACCTCAACACCCGCCCTCGGCACCCTTGTTTCGGTTGCCGGAACCGATGATGTAACCTCGGCTTACGCCGCAACCTATCCTATCGCACTGGTTATCATCGTTGTACTGTCCAAGGTCTTCGGAATGATCTGCGGATAGGCCGTCGGCAGCAGCGGACCCCGGGCAGCAAAACCGAAGCTGCCCGACCGCCGCAGGGCAAAAATCGCAGCACATCAAAAAAACACTTACATTTTCATTTTGTTTGTGATAAAATGATGTCGCACCCGACAAAAGGCACTCCTTGAGAGGCAGGATTTTTTCGTCGGGCACAACATAATAGCTTCAAACAGTCGAGCAATTTAATTTTCACAATTAAACCGTAAGTCCGGACGCTTTGTCGGGACTTGCGGTTTTTTATTATCGGAGGAAATTTATGAAACAACTTGATCTTGCAAACGAAAAAGTCGGGAAGCTGCTTCGCAGCTTTGCCGTGCCCTGCGTAATTTCGCTGCTTGTGGCCGCCCTTTACAACATTGTCGACCAAATTTATATCGGACACATAAGCGGAATAGACCCCGTAAGCGGGCGGAGCATCAGCATACTTTGCAACGGTGCCACAAATGTCGTCTATCCCTTTACCCTTATTGCTCTTGCCCTTTGTCTTCTTGTGGGCGACGGCTCGGCGGCCATGTTCAGTCTCTGCCGCGGAAAAGGTGATTATGAAACGGCCGAAAAAAGCATCGGAAACGGTTTTTTAATGCAGATAACACTGCTTGTCGTTTTAACGGCGGTAGGATTTATCTTTAAGGATTCGCTTTTAACCCTTTTCGGCGCGACCCCCGCCGGTCGGCCCTATGCCGAGGCTTATTATGACATAATCATTCTCGGATTTCCGGCGTATATGTTTGCCCAGGGCATGAATTCGGCCATTCGCGCCGACGGGAGCCCCCGTTTTGCCATGGCGGCCACCACCGTTGGGGCGGTGCTCAACATAATTCTCGACCCCATATTTATTTTTACCTTTGATATGGGCATTAAGGGGGCGGCCATAGCCACCGTTATAGGCCAGTATGTCACCCTTTTGCTTACCGTCGGTTATCTTTTTAAATCCAAAAACTTTCATCTTTCAAAACGCTCGATAAAGCCCGAGCCGGCTCTTTGCGGACGCATTTTTCTCCTCGGAATTTCCTCTCTCATAACCCAGCTTGCAATAGTCATTATCATAACGGTGTGCAACAATCTTGTGGGCAGGATAAACGATCCGGTTTACGGCACCGACATTCCCCTTGCGGTCATCGGAATCGTTATGAAGGTGTTCGGAATAGTCGTGTCGGTCTGCATCGGCATAGCACTCGGCGGACAGCCCATTGTCGGCTTTAACTACGGAGCGGGAAATTTCGGCCGGGTCAGGGAAACATACAAAAAAATCATGCTGGCCTGCACGGCGGTGGGAATTGCCGCAACCGTAATATTTCAGCTTTTCCCCGATGTTGTGGTCGACCTTTTCGGCAGGGGAAACGGAGATATTTACATCGAATACGCCCGTCTTTGTCTGAGAATTTATCTCGTGACGGTGCTTTTGACCTGCCTTGTCAAGGCAAGCTCGATTTTCTTACAGTCTATCGGTGCGTCCTTCAAGTCCATGACCGTATCGGTTGCAAGAGACGTAATATTTTTTGTGCCGGCCATAACGGCAATAGGTCTTTGCACGGGATCGGTTAAACATATGCTGTGGGCGGCGGCGGTCACCGATGTGCTGACGGGAATTTTAACCTTTGTTTTTATACGGAGCGAATTTAAAAAATTGAACAAAACAAATAATTTGCCTGTTGACAAGTCGAGCGTTGAGTAATATAATTCGGTATATAAGGCATAGGCGTCTTTTGAGGAGATTTCTCGGGCGGCTTTGCCTTTTTTATTTGACATAAAGGACGCTTTGGAATATAATATACTGGGTTAGATTTGGCGATGTGTTTGGGCTTAAAAATTTTCAAGGTTTTTACTTTTTTGTAAAAGTATCGCCCCTTCGACCCATAAAACGATCGAAAACGCCGCCGAAAACATTACGGCCGCCGACGAGCAGACACACCCGGCAAAACAGCCGAGAACATTACGGCCGACCGCAGCGAAAAAAGACATCGAACCGCCGACAAAAACAGCCCGTTGGCCGCCTCCGGGTCAACTGAGGGGCGGCAGGGCTTTTTCGACAGCCTGACGCTTAATTCTTTGAGAAAAGAGGGATTGCTTGTGAGCCAAAAAACATACGACGCAATTAAACCCGTAAAACATGCTCACGGTGGGGTCAAGGCGCCCCACAAAAAATTCACGGCCGAACAGGCCACCGTTAAAATGCCGCCTCCAGACAAGGTGTATATCGCCATGCAGCAGCACATCGGCGCGCCCTGCCTTCCCACCGTAAAAAAGGGCGACAAGGTGTTTGTGGGATCGGTGGTGGGAGACAGCGACAAATATGTGTCGGCTCCCATACATTCAAGCGTTTCGGGAACGGTCGAGGGAATGACTAAAATTCAGCTTCCCTCGGGAATTAAGACCGACGCGGTCATTATCGCCTCCGACGGACTTATGACCCCCGATCCCGAACTTAAACCCCACCCCGTTACCACGGTTGACGAGCTTTTAAAGGCGGCTCATGACTCCGGCCTTGTGGGACTCGGGGGTGCGGGATTCCCCACCTACATTAAGCTCACCCCCAATAAGGATAAGCCCATCGACACGGTCATTATCAACGCTGCCGAGTGCGAGCCCTTCATCACCGCCGATTACCGAGAGGTCATCGAAAACAGCGAAAACCTTATGGAAGGCGTTTTTCTGCTTCTTGATGTGTTAAAGCCTCAGCAGATAATCATTGCCGTTGAGGACAACAAGCCCGCCGCCATCGCAAAGCTTGAAAAAATCGCAGGCGACAGACGGGATAAGGAGCACAGAGTCATGATCATGAAGCTTCGCTCCCATTATCCCCAGGGAGCGGAAAAGGTGCTTGTTTATACCGCCACGGGGCGCAAGATTCCCCAGGGCGGGCTCCCCGCAGATGTGGGATGTATAGTCATGAACATTACCAGTGTTTCCAAGCTTTACGAATATATCACCACCGGCATGCCCCTTGTCAGCAAGCGGCTGACGGTGGACGGTGCCGTGCTTAAAAAGAGCGCCGAAAATGTCATCGTACCAATCGGAACCGCCGTCGACGAGGTCATTGACTTTGTGGGCGAGCCCGAAAGAGAGGTCACAAAGGTGCTTATGGGCGGCCCCATGATGGGACTGTGCATATCCGACGGACAGATTCCCGTACTCAAGCAAAACAATGCCATAATCCTTTTCGGCGCAAACAAGGATTCCACCCTGCGCTATAAGGAAACGGCCTGTATCCGCTGCGGACGGTGCGGAGAGGTATGTCCCATGTCGCTGCTTCCCACCGCAATCGAAAAATATTCCCGCTTTAAGGATATAAAGGCTCTTGAAAGGGCCGGGGTGCTGACCTGTATGGAGTGCGGAAGCTGCGCCTTCACATGTCCCGCCCACCGACCTCTTGCCCAGTATATGCGGCTTGCCAAGGAAATTTATAAAAAGGGGGATAACTGATGTTTCGCGGAAAAAAGCTTAATGTAAACTCCTCGCCCCACCTTCACTGCGGCGAAACCACCACCGGAATAATGCTTGATGTCATAATTGCCCTGCTTCCGGCCCTTGTTATGTCGGCCGTGCTTTTCGGCCCGAGAACGCTGCTTATTGCCGCTCTTTCGGTTGCGGCCTGCGTCGGATTTGAATACGGCTTCCGCCGCCTTATCGGACGGGACAACACCATAAGCGACCTTTCGGCCGTTGTAACGGGGCTTCTTCTTGCCTTCAACCTTCCGGCCACAATTCCCCTTTGGATGGTCGTTATCGGCGACTTTGTGGCAATCGTCATCGTCAAGCAGTTCTTCGGCGGAATCGGACAGAATTTCGTCAATCCCGCACTGGTGGGAAGAATTGTGCTGATGATCTCCTTCCCTGCAGATATGACCTCTAAGGAATGGATAATGCCCCTGGCCTTTAAATCGGCCGACGCCGCCACCTCGGCCACGCCGCTGACCTTTCTTTCAAGCGGAGAGCAGATGCCTTTTTCCTTCCGTGATATGTTTTTCGGACTTCGCCCGGGCTCTCTCGGAGAGGTGTGTATTGCGGCGCTGCTTCTCGGAGGAATATATCTTTGCGTAAAGCGGGTCATTTCTCCCGTTATTCCCCTCGTTTTTATGGGCACCACCGCCCTTATAACCGGCCTTTGCGGACAAAACGTGCTTTATAACCTTATGTCGGGAGGCCTTGTGCTCGGCTCGATATTTATGGCCACCGATTACACCACCTGCCCCATTAATATAAAGGGTAAAATCATATACGCCGCGGGCTGCGGCCTGCTTACCGCCCTTATCCGCCTTTTCGGCAACATGCCCGAGGGCGTTTCCATGGCCATTCTTCTTATGAACATACTTGTTCCCCACATCGAGCGTCTGACCGCTCCGAAGCCCTTCGGCTTTGTTAAACCAAAGAAAGCGGGGGAGGAAAAATGAACAAAAAAGAGATAGTTATTCCCGCCCTCATTCTAACCGTAATATGCTTTTCGGTAACGCTGCTTTTGTCGCTGACCAATTTTATCACGGCCGACAAGATCGAAAAGGCTAAGGCCGATTCTATCGCCGAGGCCATGCAGTCGCTTGTGCCCGACGCTCAGTTTACCGAAACGGAGGAAAACGTCTATTCGGCTCAAAAGGACGGGCAGACGGCCGCCTATGTTTTTATAACCGAGGAAATGGGCTATAAAAGCAAGATCGAGGTCATGACCGCCGTAAACGCCGCCGACGGAACCATTATCGGAGTTACCGTTACGGGATGCGCCGACGAAAGCCCCGGCATTGGCCAAAAGGTCGGAAGCGACGGGAGCTTTACCGCCCAGTATACCGGCCAGTCGAAAGAGGCAAAGGCCGACGCCATAACCGGTGCCACCTTCTCCTCAAAGGCGGTCACAAAGGCGGTCAACGACGCTTTGGATAAGTTTGACGGCATAAAAGGAGGCAACTGAAATGGGAAAATATTTTAAGGAGTTTTCCAAAGGCATTTTAAAGGAAAATCCCGTTTTTCGCCTGTGTCTCGGAACCTGCCCCACCCTTGCCATTTCCACCACACTTTCGGGAAGCATCGGAATGGGTCTTGCGGCAACGTTGGTGCTTATATGTTCAAACACGGTCATATCCCTTCTTCGCAAGGTCATTCCCGACAAAATAAGAATTCCCGCATATATCACGGTCATCGCAGGATTTGTTACCATTGTGCAGATGCTTGTGCAGGCCTTTTTGCCCGCCCTTAACTCAACCCTCGGTATATACCTTCCTCTTATAGTCGTTAACTGCATAATTCTCGGCCGTGCCGAGGCCTTTGCGGGTAAAAATCCCGTGCTTTTGTCGGCTCTCGATGGACTGGGAATGGGTATCGGCTTTACCGTCTCAATTTCTCTTATGGGATTTATCCGCGAGCTTTTGGGCAGCGGAACGGTGCTGGGACACACGGTGGGCAATCCCCCAATGCTGATTTTTGTTATGGCTCCCGGCGGATTTTTCGTTTTCGGAATGATGGTGGCTCTTGTCAGTGCCATTTCCAAAAAGCAGGGCAAAAAGCCCGTTGAACAAATCGGCTGTGAAAACTGCCCCGCCAAAGGATGCTGCACGGCGGCCGAGGTTGGCTGTGACGGCGAAGGCGTAAGCGAAAACAAAGAGGAAAACAAAAAAGCCGAGCCCGCAAAAGCGGCTGCAAAAGAGACCGATAACACCGCTTCGGCGGACGGCAAGGAAACCGTCGAAGACGCACAGGCCGATCAAAAGACTTCAAAAGAGAACGGCGAAAGTCGGTCGGACGAGCAGAAGGGAGGAAATGAGCAATGACATACTATCTCGGAATACTGGTGCTTTCGGTGCTGGTAGAAAACTTCGTGCTTGCCCAGTTCCTCGGAATCTGCCCCTTTTTAGGCGTTTCCAAAAAGCTTAACACGGCCGTAGGAATGAGCCTTGCGGTAATATTCGTCATGGTGCTTTCCACCGCCGTGACCTACCCCATTTATCAATGGATACTTCTTCCCAACAACATGGCGTATCTCCAGACCATCGTATTTATACTGGTCATCGCCGCACTTGTTCAGCTTGTGGAGATCGCTCTTAAAAAATATATGCCCGCCCTTTATAAGGCGCTGGGAATTTATCTTCCTCTTATAACCACCAACTGCGCCGTGCTAGGCGTTTGCGTGCTCCATTTTACCAAAGGGTACAACTATCCTCAGGCACTTGTCAACGCCTTCGGCTCGGGACTTGGATTTCTTGTTGCCATGGTGCTTTTCGCGGGAGTGAGAGAGCGGCTTGAAACCTGCGATATTCCCGATTTTCTTAAAGGTCTTCCCATAACCCTCATTGCCGCCGCCATAACCTCTTTGTCCTTTATGGGCTTTTCGGGAATGGCCAACGGACTTCTCGGAATAGGAGGTTGACGACCCATGACAACAGTAATTACCTCGGTTCTTATAGTAACTATTATCGGTATAATCGCAGGCGTGGGACTTTCGGTGGCCTCGGTCATTATGAAGGTGCCTGTGGACGAAAAGCAGCAGAAAATTCGAGAGGCGCTGCCCGGCGCAAACTGCGGAGCCTGCGGATTCTCGGGCTGTGACGGATATGCCGCCGCCTTGAGTCAGGGCAAGACCGACAACACGGGGCTTTGCGCTCCCGGAGGTCAGGCGGCCGCCGACAAAATAGCCGAAATTTTAGGTGTATCGTCCTCTTCGGCCGAAAAAAAGGTGGCCAAGGTAAAATGCCTCGGAAACTGCGACAACACTCAAAAGCAGGTCAACTACAAAGGCGTTAAAACCTGCCGCGCCGCGAAACAGATATTCTCGGGCGGCGGAGACTGCTCCTACGGATGTATCGGATACGGCGACTGCGTGAAGGTATGTCCCGAAAAGGCCGTTAAAATAACAAACGGTATTGCCGCCGTTTGCGAGGAGCTTTGTGTGGGCTGCGGCCTTTGCGCCAAGGAATGTCCCAAGGATATTATCGAAATAAGGTCAATGGCAAAGCCCACCGTAAGTTGCAAAAACACCGAAAAAGGCCCCGATGTCCGCAAGGTGTGCGGCGCGGGATGTATCGGCTGCGGACTTTGCGCCAAAAAATGCCCCGAGGGTGCAATCGAGGTCAAAAGCTTTCTTGCCCATATCGATTGCGAAAAGTGCGTAAACTGCGGAGCCTGCAAGGCCGCCTGCCCAAGGAAGTGCATTGTTTAAAGGTGCTTTGGCATTTCTGCGGTGTCAAATAAAGGCGCCGTGGCAATTTTAAAGATTTACAATAAACAGCCGTCGGTTTAAGAGCTTAGACCGTCGGCTGTTTTTGTTTTATGCAATCGGTGGTGCTAATGGGGCAAGGTCGGAGGGAAGTCTGCAGCGGGCAAAGGACGGTCGGGGAAGCCGTTAAAAGCTTTTCGATAAGGCAATTACAATGGCAGCCCTACAAAATTATTGCAATAAACCGCATGATATGATACACTGATTATAACAGTAATATTATTAACGGGAAAAAGGCGGGGATGTTATGAAAATCGAGCACAGACCATCCGGCGGAAAAGACTATTACTACCTTGAATTTGACAATGGAGATTACTACACCGGCGGCTATGTAAACGGCAAGCTCAACGGATACGGAATATACACCTGGGCCGACGATTCCTATTATGCCGGCGATTTTATCGACAACCAAAGAACGGGACTGGGAAAAACCCAGTGGCCCGGCGGCAGCTCCTACGAAGGGGAATATCTGGGCGGGGATTTCCACGGCAAAGGCACTTACACCTGGGCAAACGGAGAGCAATATGTGGGGGACTTTGTTCACAATAAACGCACCGGAAGCGGCAAATATACCTGGACCGACGGGTCAAAGTACATCGGCGGCTATGTCGACGGAAAATGCGAGGGCTTCGGCAAATATATCCACAGCGACGGCGAGGTCTTTGAGGGCAGATACAAAGACGGTATGCGCCACGGGGAAGGAACCGTTACATACCCCGACGGCCGCAAAGAAAAGCTGATATACGAGTTTAACAAGATCGTCAGCCGCGAGCCTATCGAAACCACAAGAACCCTCGACATCAACAGTCTCGGCGGTTGGGACGACATAAAATCGGGCAAGGCAAAACAGCAATCCCTCGAGGCATCGAAGCGGGTATCGGAGCTTAATGAGCTGTTCAATGTATTCCTTCATCCTTGGCTTTTTGAAAGCTTTTCGGACCCTTCCGACCGCAATATCGAGCGCTCCTGTATGTTCCTCGAAAAGTATATAACCGAGGCCGAACAGCTTTTCCTTGACAACAAGCTTCGTCAAAGCGCCGACCGGCTTGGGGAAATACTGGGCTATAACTTCGGCACCGACGCCAACCACTGGATATACGACGAGGAAAATGAATATTTCAGTTCCTTTATTTACAGCGCCTTTTTCGATCTTGCGAACAAGGATGACGACAGCCTTTATAATGAAGACCGCATTATTTCGGCGGCCACAAACATAGCCTGTTATATGTGGAAAAAATACGATGTGGACGATGTTTTTTATGCGCTGTGTGCCCTTTGGGCCGGTTTTGGAAAAAGCGACGGCGGAGGGGAATTCCTCTGGATCTGCCGAATGTCGGAAAACGGCGATTATACCGTGAAAAGCGAGCTTCGCGAAATCAAAGAGGACCTTTACGGAATCGATGTTGACAGTATGACGATGGGCTCGGACGGAAAGCTTTTCGACCCGTTTATGTAAATTTCGTAAGATTTTTTTAACGGCGTTTTCGCGCCGGGCAGACGGCCGACAAAAAACGAAAGGACGAAAGAATGACCCCACCTTTACAGCAAAAAACTCCATTTAAGCTCTTTTATAAGTCGGTCGGAGAGGGACACCCCCTGATTCTTTTGCACGGAAACGGCGAGGACTGTACATATTTCGACGGTCAGATCTCTTTCTTTGCCAAACACCGCAGGGTCATCGCCATAGATACCCGCGGCCACGGGAAATCCCCTCGGGGAGAGGCGTCCTTTTCCCTTAATACCTTTGCCGACGATCTTTATGATTTTATGAAGTCTCACGGCATAGAAACCGCCGACATTCTCGGCTTTTCGGACGGAGGCAACATCGCCCTCCTCTTTGCTCTTACCCATCCCGAAATGGTTACCCGCCTTGTTTTAAACGGCGCAAATCTTTTCCCAAAGGGCATAAAGCCGTCCGTTCAGCTGCCCATAGAGCTTGGGTACTGCCTCGCCCGCGCCTTTGCGAAAAAAAGCGACCGAGCCAAAGCCAACGCCGAGATGCTGGGACTTATGGTAAACGAGCCGCACATTTCCAAGGAAAGCCTTGAACGGCTTAAAATGCCGGTTTTGGTCATCGCAGGGACAAATGATATGGTCAAACGCAAGCACACAAGGCTCATACAAAGCAGCATTAAAAACAGCCGCCTTGTCCTTATAAAAGGCGACCATTTTATCGCAAACAGGCGTCCCAAGGAATTTAATCGGGCGGTACTGGATTTCCTTGAGACTACCTGACCGATTTTGAGCAAGCGGCAGCTTTTTCAAGAAAAAAGAAAAGACGGCTTTTAAAGCCGTCTTTATTTTTGCAAATTCATCGAAAACAACGCCGCAGAATTTTAAACGGATAGCTTTCCGTCGGCTCTGCGGCGATGTTTGTTTTATAATTCTGACTTACACGGCAAGGCAGTTACGGAAGGAAAGGTCGGTCAATCGTCCTTTCCCGCGCCTTCCTTTTTGCCGTTTTTATCGGCCTTTTCAGGTTGGTTGGATTTGTCGTTCTTTTCGCTTTTTGCAGGCTTTTGCTCCCGTTCGTTCTCCTGCTCCTCCTCGGGAATAGGCAGCTTTTCCACCCTCACCTTTTCGATTCGCCGTTCGTTGACCTCTTCGACGGTGAAAAGGGTGTGGGCGGCCTCAACCGTGGGATGCTCGTTTTCTTTTGGGATATAGCCGAGCTTTGTCATTATCAGCCCCGCAAGGGTGTCGTAATCTCCCTCGGGCAGTTCCCTGCCAAGCTTTTCCGAAAGCTCGTCGATGTCGATAACCCCGTCGACCGTGAAAACATTTTCCGAAAGCTGCTCTATATCCTCGTCCTCATCGTCGTATTCGTCGCGTATATTGCCGACAATGGTTTCGATAAGATCCTCCATGGTCACTATTCCGGCCGTCCCGCCGTATTCGTCAACCACCACCGCAAGCTGTATGCGTTTTTCGGTCATTTCGGTGAAAAGGTCGCGGCAGTTTTTCGATTCGGGAACAAAATACACCTCCCGCATTTTTTGAGAAATGCTGTCCTCCGAGGGAATGCTGCTTCCCACATAGGGCAAAAGGTCTTTAACATAAATGACCCCCACGATGTTGTCGAGGTCGTCCTCGAAAACGGGAATTCTCGAAAAGCCTTCTTCTACCGCCACCTTAACGGCGTCGTCTATGCTGTCGGTTATCTCCACCGCCACAACATCGGTGCGGTGGGTCATAATTTCGTCCACCGAGGTGTCGTCAAACTCGAAAATGTTGTTTATCATTTCCTTTTGACTTTCCTCGATAACGCCCTTTTCCTCGCCAACATCGACCATCATGCGTATTTCTTCCTCGGTGACATTTTCAGGCTCGTCGCCCGGGTCTATGCCGAAAATTCTTACCACAAGATTTGTGGAGGCCGAAAGCAGCGCGATAAACGGACTCATTACCTTTCTGACAAAAAGAAGTATGCCCACCACCGCAAAGGAGACCTTTTCGGGGTTTTGAATGGCAAGTCTTTTGGGCACAAGCTCGCCCAGCACAAGGGAAAAATAGGATATAATGATCGTTACAACAACCAAAGAAAGGCCGTTTAAAAAGCCTGCATGGCTCTGTCCGAAGTCTCCGAACCAGCGTACAAGGGTGTCTCCGAATTTGTCCACAAAGGTCTGGGAGGCCGATGCCGAGGTCAGAAATCCCGCAAGGGTAACTCCGATCTGTATGGTCGAAAGAAAGGCGGCGGAGTTTTCGGTAAGCTTAACCACCTTTTTGGCTTTTTTGTGGCCCTCCTCGGCCATTTTGTCGATCTTGGCGTCGTTAAGCGAAATTATGGCGATCTCGCTCATGGCAAAAAAGGCGTTGAGTAAAATCAGTATGAGCAGTAAAATCAGCTTGCCTATTAAGTTTCCGGGGTCATCCATAAAAGAATAATCTCTCCTTTTTTATTTCTGTTAATAAAATTTTTTATATTTTTTCGGCGGCTGCGCTTTGCGCTTTTTCGCCGCAGTTTTCTGACGGGGCGGGCTTAGCTGTCGTCACGGCCGCAGCATTTTTTATATTTCTTTCCGCTTCCGCAGGGGCAGGGATCGTTTCTGCCAACCTTTTGAGACTTGGTTTTAACCACCGTGTGCCCCTTGGTGTCTCCGCCGCCCACATTTTCGGCCGTTATCCTGGCCGCCTCGCGTCGTTTAAGATCATCCTCGGTGACCTTCTTTATTGAAAGCATCAGCTTTGCGGTGTCTTCGCAAATGGCCTCGCTCATGGCGTTGAACATGTCGTAGCTTTCGTTGCGGAATTCCACAATGGGGTTGTGCTGAGCATATGCACGAAGATGAATGCCGTTTCTCAGCTCATCCATGGCGTCGATGTGATCCATCCAGTGACGGTCGACGCATCTTAAAAGCACGTTTCTTTCGATCTCACGCATGGTCTCGGAACCGAATTCCTCTTCCTTTTGCTCGTATATTTCATATGCGCGGTCGGTCAGATCCTTTGCAATCTCCTCCGGGGTGATGTTTCCGAGCTGCTCGGGGGTAAAGTCGAAGTCCTCCGGCGTTGTCAGCCAGCCGAGGAAGTAGCTTTTAAGCCCATCCAAATTCCAGTTGTCGTGAACCTTGGGGTCGTTGAGGTAAAGGGAGCAATGGGTGTTTACGGTGTCGGAAATCATTTTAAGAACCGAGTCCTTAATGCTCTCGCCGTTAAGCACCTGATCTCTCTGGGAATATATCTTGTTTCTCTGCTGGTTCATGACATCGTCGAATTCCAGAGTGCTCTTTCTCGCGGCAAAGTTGCGGGATTCGACCTTTTGCTGAGCGTTTTCGATGACATTTGTCAGCATTTTGCTCTCTAAGGGCTGATCGTCGGGGAACATGGACATGTTTCCGAGGCGCTCTCCGCCGAAAAGTCTCATGAGATCGTCCTCAAGAGAAAGGAAAAAACGGCTGCGGCCGGGGTCGCCCTGGCGGCCGGCACGGCCTCTGAGCTGATTGTCGATACGGCGGGAATCGTGCCGCTCGGTGCCGATGATGTAAAGTCCGCCCGCCGCTCTTACCTTTTCGGCCTCGGGGGCGATTTCGGCCTTGTGCTTTTCGAGCAGGTCGGCATATGTTTTTCGAAGGGCAAGCACCGATTCGTCGTCGGTTTCGAAGTAGCTGGTGGCCTTGTCGATCTCCTCCTCGTCAAAATCCTGCTTTCTCATGTCGGATTTGGCGAGATATTCGGCGTTGCCGCCGAGCATAATGTCGGTGCCTCGTCCGGCCATGTTGGTGGCGATGGTGACGGCGCCGAATTTTCCGGCCTGGGCGATGATGCCCGCTTCCTTTTCGTGGTATTTGGCGTTTAACACCTCGTGCTTAATGCCTCTGCGGGACAAAAGCTTGCTTAAATGCTCGGATTTTTCGATGGAAATGGTACCGACAAGGACGGGCTGACCCTTTTCGTGGGCGGCGATTATCTCGTCGATAACCGCGTTAAATTTGGCCTGCTCGGTTTTGAAAACCCAGTCGTGCTCGTCGATTCTGGCAAGGGGCTTGTTGGTGGGAATTTCGATTATATCGAGGTTGTAGATGTCATTGAATTCCTCCTGCTCGGTAAGGGCGGTACCTGTCATACCCGAAAGCTTGTTGTAAAGACGGAAGTAATTCTGGAAGGTGATGGTGGCAAGGGTTTTAGATTCGTGCTCGACCTTTACCCCTTCCTTGGCCTCTATTGCCTGGTGAAGTCCCTCGTTGTAGCGGCGGCCGAACATGAGACGGCCGGTGAATTCGTCGACGATTATGACCTCTCCGTCCTTGACCACATAGTCGACATCAAGGTGCATGATGCCGTGAGCCTTGATGGCCTGATTGATGTGGTGGAGCAGAGTGTTGTTTTCCATGTCCGAAAGATTTTCGACATTAAAGTATCTTTCGGCCTTTTTTACTCCCTCGGGGGTGAGGGTGGCGGTTTTTGCCTTTTCGTCGACTATGTAGTCGCCCTCGTATTTTTCGTCGATGTCCTCCTTGGAGTCGACCTCCTTTATTTTGGTCATTTTAAGGGTGCGGGCAAATTTGTCGGCTTTTTCGTAAAGATCGGTGGATTTCTCGCCCTGCCCCGAGATGATGAGGGGAGTTCTGGCCTCGTCTATGAGGATTGAGTCGACCTCATCGACGATGGCGAAATTGTGTCCCCGCTGTACCTTCTGTTCGAGCCTTATGACCATGTTGTCGCGGAGGTAGTCGAAGCCCATTTCGTTGTTGGTGCCGTAGGTGATGTCGGCGGCATAGGCCTCTCTTCTTTCTTCGTTTGAAAGGCCGTGGACGATAAGACCGACCTTGAGGCCGAGATATTTATATACCTTGCCCATCCATTCCGAGTCGCGGCGGGCGAGATAGTCGTTGACCGTGACGATGTGCACCCCTTTTCCCGAAAGGGCGTTGAGGTATGCGGGGAGGGTGGCCACAAGGGTCTTGCCTTCGCCGGTCTTCATTTCGCTTATCCGTCCCTGGTGAAGGACGATACCGCCGGTTATCTGAACGGGAAAGTGCTTCATCTCAAGAACTCTCCACGCCGCCTCGCGGCAAACGGCAAAGGCGTCGGGCAAAATGTCGTCCTGAGTTTCACCCTTTGAAAGGCGGTCTTTAAGCACCTGCGTCTGTCCTTTAAGCTCCTCGTCGGACATGGCCGAATACTTCTCTTCAAGGGCAAGAACCTTATTTGTCAGCGGAGCGATTTTTTTAAGCTCGCGCTTGCTGTAGTTTCCGAAAAATGCAGATAATATATTCATAAGTATTTCTCCCGACAGTAATGTCTATTATAATATTTGATAGTATACTACATTTCGGCGCATATTGCAAGTTTTTTGATGTGAATTGAATCTGCGGGTTTTTGCATACGCCTTCGCGGGTGCAAAGAGGCTTTTTACGGGGTCTGCAAACGGCCGCAGAGGAGACATGCCCGAGCGGCTCTTTAGAAGGATTTGTTTTAAAAACTGCAGCCGGGCAAATGCAAAAAGCCTTTAACGGTCGCCGTTAAAGCAACGGCACAAGCGCCCCGAAAAGCGCCCCGAAAAGCACCCGCTTACCGAAAAATGCACTAAAAAAAGCGAAAGCATAGCGAAATACTATGCTTTTCGGCAAGCGGCGGTTAGCAAGCGCTAATTTATTTTATTAAATTACTTTAAACTGCTTGTATTTTATAAATGCCCGTGATATAATAAGCGTTGGTGAAAACCGAGCTTATATTATTACCGCCGACACGGTCGGTGTTTAAGCTTGTGGGTCGTTAAAAAAACCGACCGACATCAGCATTGAGATCTGTTTTAAAAGGGAGGACTTAAAATGAGCAGATTTGTTTACGCGGACAACGCGGCCACCACCGAGCTTTCCAAGCCGGTGCTTGACGCAATGATGCCCTATCTCACCGAGTACTACGGAAACCCCTCAAGCCTTTACCGCATCAGCGACAAGACCAAAACCGCGGTAGAGACGGCGAGAGAAAAGGTCGCTGCGGTCTTCGGCGCGGCACCGGGAGAAATTTTCTTTACCTCGGGCGGCAGCGAAGCCGATAACTGGGCCATAAAGGGCACCGCCTTTGCTCTTATGAAAAAAGGCAAAAAACACATTATCTCCACCGCTTTCGAGCATCATGCCGTGCTTCACACCCTTAAATTTCTTGAAAAGGATTTCGGATTTGACATAACCCTTCTTCCGGTTCACGAGGACGGCCTTGTGCGGGTGGACGAGCTTGAAGCGGCAATCAGAGAGGATACCGCCCTTGTGACGGTCATGTTTGCCAACAACGAGATCGGCACGGTTCAGCCCATTGCCGAGATCGGCGCCGTTTGCAAAAAGCACGGCGTACTTTTCCACACCGACGCAGTTCAGGCGGTGGGAAATGTTAAGATAGATGTTAACGAAATGAATATAGATATGCTGTCCCTTTCGGCACATAAGTTCCACGGGCCCAAAGGCGTGGGCGCTCTCTACATTCGCAAGGGCGTGCGCCCCGAAAACCTTATTGACGGAGGCGCTCAGGAGAAAAACCGCCGCGCCGGAACCGAAAATGTCCCCGGTATCGTGGGACTTGGCGAGGCCATTACCCTTGCCGCCGCAGGAATGGAAGCCAAGAACAGGAAGCTTCGCGAAATACAAAAACATTTTATAACCGAGGCACTCAAAATCGAGCGTTCGAGAGTCAACGGCAGTCTTGAACACCGTCTCCCCGGCAACATCAACATGTGCTTTGAGGGGATAGAGGGTGAATCGCTGCTTCTCATGCTTGACCTCAAGGGCGTATGTGCTTCCTCGGGCTCGGCCTGCACATCCGGCTCTCTCGATCCCAGCCATGTGCTTCTTGCCATCGGCCTTCCCCACGAGGTGGCTCACGGCTCGCTCCGTCTTTCCTTCTCTGACGGCAACACAATGGAGGATGCCGATTATATTCTCGAATGCCTTCCTCCCATAATCGAGAGGCTTCGTTCCATGTCGCCCCTTTGGGAGAGAATTAAAAAGCAGGAGCAGGAAAACAAGTAAACCGAAGATACGGTAAAAATCGCAAAAGACACAAGAACAGGAGTTGAAATATATGTATACCGAACAGGTTATGGAACACTTTACAAACCCCCGCAATGTGGGCGAGATACCCGACGCCGACGGAATCGGCGAGGTGGGCAACGCCAAATGCGGCGACATCATGAAAATGTACATCAAGGTCAAGGATAATGTCATCACCGATGTAAAATTCAAGACCTATGGGTGCGGCTCGGCCATTGCCACCAGCTCTATTGCAACCGAGATGATAAAGGGACACACCCTTGAGGAGGCCTTAAAGCTTTCCAACAAGGCTGTTGTCGAGGCGCTGGGAGGTTTGCCGGCGCATAAGATTCATTGCTCGGTGCTGGCCGAGCAGTCGATCAAGGCCGCCATTGCCGACTACTATAAGCGTCAGGGAATCGACCCCGAGCCCATGCTCGGCTCAAAGTCGGAAAAATGCGCCGCCTGCAACGACGGAAACTGCTGTAACGGCTAAGCTGCCGTTTTGGCATGGCTGTCGGCGAACCGATGCGGTCTGCACAGCCGGACATCAAATTATCAAGGCCGAAAACCTCCCCTTGCCGGAGCCCTTTTCGGCCTTTGCTTTACAGCGGCAAAGCTTTAAAAACGGCTTTGTCCCGATTATAACAAGGGGTAGTGTCAATGAAAGTTCTGATTCTTGACGGCAACAGCATTTTAAACCGCGCCTTTTACGGCATTCGTTCGCTTTCAACCAAGGACGGCATCTTTACCAACGGAATTTACGGATTTCTTAACATCCTTTTAAAGCTGAAGGAGCAGGTAGAGTCCGACAAAATATTTGCCGCCTTCGACCTTAAAGCCCCCACCTTTCGAAAACAGATTTATGCCGAATACAAGGCGGGTCGAAAGCCCCAGCCCGAGGAACTGACCATGCAGTTCCCGATTTTAAAGGAAATACTGACTCTTTGGGGAGTTACGGTTCTTGAAAAGGAAGGATACGAGGCCGACGATTTTCTCGGCACGGTCGCAAGGCTCTGTAAGGAGAGGAAATACGAGTGCTTTATTGCCACGGGAGACCGCGACAGCCTTCAGCTCGTGGAGCAAAACACCACCGTGCTTCTGGCCGCCACAAAGGCGGGTCAGCCCGAGCTTCGCATTTACGATCCGGGCAGGATTTTTGACGATTACGGGATTACCCCGTCACAGCTTGTTGATGTCAAGGGACTTATGGGCGACCAGTCGGACAATATCCCCGGTGTGGCGGGAGTGGGAGAAAAAACCGCCCTGTCGCTTATCTCAAAATTCGGCAGTATCGACGGGGTCTATGAAAACATCGACTCTCCCGAAATAAAGGCGGGGGTCAGGCAAAAGCTTTTAAACGACAAAGACAACGCATATCTGAGCAAAAAGCTCGGCACAATATGCTGTGAGGTGCCTTATGACATAAGCTTTGAGCCGGTGTCTCCCGACTTCGGCGGCCTTAAAAGAAAGCTTGCCTCCCTTGAGCTTTTCAGAATTATAAAGCGCATGGGACTTGAAAACGAAAGCGGCGGGACCCGTGATAAATCGACCGAAAATCGGGAGACAGAGGTGGAAATGTCGGAAGAGGTACCCGATATTAAAGACATATTCTTTCCCGTACCGTTTTTGGCCGAAAATGAACTGCACATTGCAATTAAGGCGGACGGTAAGGTTAAAATTTTTAAGGGGCAGGCGGCGGAGGCACTGCTTTCGTCAAGCGTTCCCGCGGTGGTACACGACCTTAAATCCCTTTACGAGCAGGGTATTTATATCAAAAACCCCGTTTTCGACACCTACCTTTGCGGATACCTTTTAAACCCCTCGGCCTCGGATTATTCGGCGGGGCGCCTTTGCGGGGAATACTCGGTAGAGGGCTTTACCCTCAAAAATTGCCCCAAAGAGTTTGAAACCGAGGCCAAAACGGCGGCACTTCTTCCCGAGCTTTACGAGGTGTTGCGCCTGCGCCTTTCGGACGACAAACAAAAAGACCTTCTCAAAAATATCGAAATGCCCCTGTCCCTTGTGCTCAGCAACATGGAAAAGCGGGGATTTCTTGTGGATGCAGAGGATATACGCGCCTTCGGCCGGAGCCTTAACGGAAGGATAGCCGAGCTTGAAAAATCGGTGTACGAGGCGGTGGGATATGAATTTAATCTCAATTCCCCGAAGCAGCTTGCCGACGCCCTTTTTGTAAAGCTGGGACTGCCCGCCAAGAAAAAGACCAAAAGCGGCTTTTCCACAAATGCCGAGGTGCTTGAAGAGCTGCGGGACTGTCACCCTGTGGGAGCGCTTCTTGAATACCGCCAGCTTGCCAAGCTAAAATCCACCTATGTGGAGGGGCTTTTGGCGGTAATATCCGACGACGGACGAATTCATTCCACCTTTAATCAGACCGAGACACGCACAGGCCGCATAAGCTCCTCCGAGCCCAATCTTCAAAACATCCCTGTCAGAAAAGAGCTTGGACGGGAGCTGAGAAGGTTTTTTGCGGCAAAAGAGGGCTGTGTTTTGGTGGACGCCGACTATTCCCAGATCGAGCTGAGAGTGCTTGCCCATATGGCAAACGACCGCCATATGATAGACACATTTTTGTCGGGCGGGGACATTCATACCTCCACGGCTGCCAGAGTTTTCGGCGTGCCCGAAAATGAGGTCACATCTCTTATGCGTTCCCGTGCCAAGGCGGTCAATTTCGGAATTGTGTACGGAATAGGGGCCTTTTCGCTGTCGAAGGATCTTAAAATTTCCTTCGGTGAGGCCAAAAGCTATATTAAAAATTATATGGACACATACAGCGGTGTTGCCGATTATATGGAAAAGACGGTGGAAAAGGCCAAGAAGGACGGCTTTGTCGAGACACTTTTCGGCCGCCGCCGACCGCTTCCCGAGCTTTCGGCAACCGCAGCCGTGACCCGTTCCTTCGGCGAGCGGGTGGCGCGTAATATGCCGATTCAGGGAACGGCAGCCGACATTATTAAGATTGCCATGATAAATGTCGAAAATGCACTTGAAAAGGCGGGACTTTCGGCAAGGCTGATTTTGCAGATACACGACGAGCTGATTGTTGAAGCCCCCGAAAGCGAGGCACAAAAAGCGGCCGAAATATTAAAACACGAAATGGAGCACGCCGCCGCGCTTTCGGTTCCGCTGACCGTCGACTGCCACACGGGAAAAACATGGTTTGACGCCAAGAAATGAGCCTGTTGCAGGCATGCTTCGGAATTTTAACCAAGGAGACAAAAATGTATCTTGAAGAAATAAAAAAAGAGGCTCAAAGCATTGCTCTACGGCTCAAAAAATCGGCTCTGCCGAAGGCGGCCGAGGTTTTTGAAAAATGCTTCCCCGTAACGGCCGAAACCACCGTTAAAACCGCCTCAAAGGACGACACCTTTCTCATAACCGGCGACATTCCCGCCATGTGGCTCCGCGACAGCACGGCGCAGGTTATTTGTTACCTCCCCCTTGCAAAGAAAAGCGCATCTGCGGCCGATTTTATCGAGGGGCTGTGCAAAAGGCAGTTTAAATGCATCTGCCACGACCCCTATGCCAATGCCTATAACGAAAGGGAGAACGGCGGCCACTGCAACGACGATGACAACTGCGACGATCCCCTTATCTGGGAGAGAAAATACGAGGTAGACTCTCTTTGCTACGCCGTAAAGCTTTCCTTTGATTTTTATAAGGCAACGGGAAGAACGGCCCATTTTAACGGCACATTTTTCGAGGGGGCAAAAAAAATACTGACCCTTTTTGAAAAGGAACAGTATCACAAAGAAAAATCTGATTATAAATTCATCCGCCCGAACACCGCCGAGCACGACACCATGCCAAAAAACGGCGAGGGCAATCCCGTGGGCTTTACCGGCATGACCTGGTCGGGCTTTCGTCCCAGCGACGACCGCTGTTTTTATAACTACCTTATCCCGTCAAATATGTTTGCCGCCGTCGAGCTTTTGCACCTTGCCGAGATTTTCGAGAAAATAGCAAAGGACGGACGGCTGTCGCAAAAATGCCGTACCCTTTCGGCCGAGATAAGACAGGGAATCAAGAATTTCGGCTGTGTCGTTCACGAAAAATTCGGCAAAATGTATGCCTACGAGACCGACGGACTTGGCAATTATATACTGTCCGACGACGCCAATGTACCGAGCCTTCTTTCGGCGCCCTATCTCGGATTTTGCAGCAAAAACGATCCCGTTTACGAGGCTACGAGAGACTTTGTGCTTTCTAAGGACAACCCCTTCTATTTTGAAGGGAAGTATGCAAAGGGAGTGGGCAGTCCCCATACCCCTAAAAATTTTGTCTGGCACATCGCCCTTTCCATGCAGGGACTGACGGCGAAGGATAAGGAAGAAAAGCTTTCGCTTCTAAAAATGCTTGTCTCCGCCACCGACGGCACGGATTTAATGCACGAGGGCTTTGATGTTAACGACCCGTCAAAATACACCCGCCCCTGGTTTGCATGGTCATGTTCGCTGTTTTGCGAGTTTGTCATGCATTGCCTTGACGAAGGGGTAATATAAAAGAGTAAAACACAGCGCCCGTTGGTTATTCCGTCGGGCGCTGTGTTATTAAACTGCGGTCGAAATACAGACCGAAATACCGACCGAAATGCCGACGGCGGCCGCTCGGCGACCGAAACGGCCGACCGTTTCGGCTGTCGGGTATATGTTTTTGCGGAGTCTTTTGCTTTTTCAATTACTTCTGCTGCGGCTCGGCAGTGTCGGAAATTGTTGCCTGCTCAAGGGTTGAAAGTGCCTCTTTAAGAGCGTTTACGGGTGTTTGGGTGTTAAGCAGCTTGACCGAAATATAGGGCTTGTTCCCTGCGTTTAAAAGTATTTGTCCCCTCATCTTTTCGGCCGCTTTAAGCACCGCCTCAACGCTCGGATTTTTCTGATAAAGAAGTAAACAGCCGTTTTGCTGAGACACCTCATAAATGCCGAGCTTCGCCGCTCTCCCTCGGAGCAGCGCCACATTAACAAGCCCCACAACCGGCTTTGGCGGTTCGCCGAATCGGTCGATAAGCTCGTCGAAAACATCCTCGCTGTCGGCCTCGCTTCTTATGTCGGCAATGCGGCGGTAGATCGAAAGGCGGGTGGGCAGATCCTCGATGTAATCCTCGGGAATGTGGGCGGGGATTTGAATGTCCACCGTGCACTCGGGAGTGTCCTCAACCTTTTCGCCCTTTTCCTCCTTGACCGCGTCGGCAAGCAGCTTTAAATACATATCATATCCCACCGCCGACATCTGCCCGTGCTGTTCGGCACCGAGCAGGTTGCCCGCACCTCTTATTTCAAGGTCGCGCATGGCGATTTTAAGACCCGATCCGAATTCGGTAAATTCTCTTATGGCCGAAAGCCGTCGGTCGGCAATGTCCGAAAGCTCTTTTCCCCGGCGGAAGGTGAGATAGGCGTAGGCGCGTCTGGACGAGCGTCCGACTCTGCCTCTTATCTGATGAAGCTGTGCAAGTCCCATTCGGTCGGCGTCCTCGATTATAAGGGTGTTGGCGTTTGGCACATCAACGCCGGTCTCGATTATGGTGGTACAGACAAGCAGGTCGATCTCGTTTTCGATAAGCGACTTCCAAACCTGTGACAGCTGTTCCTCGTTCATCTTTCCGTGAGCCACCCCGATTTTTGCCTCGGGGATTTTTTCTTTAAGGGACAGTGCCACACGGTCGATGTTGTCCACCCGATTGTGGAGATAATATACCTGTCCGCCTCGGCGAAGCTCCCGCCGTATGGCGTCGGCAATGACCCCGCTGTCGTATTCGCAAACATAGGTCTGAACAGGGTGGCGGTCGAGAGGAGCCTCCTCAATGACCGACATGTCTCTGAGTCCCGACATGGCCATATTAAGGGTTCTGGGAATGGGGGTGGCCGAAAGGGTCAGCACATCCACCGCCTTGAATTTCTCTTTAAGCCGCTCCTTTTGCGCCACTCCGAAACGCTGCTCCTCGTCGACGATGAGCAGTCCCAGATCGCGGAATTTTACATCGTCGGAGATAAGTCGGTGGGTGCCGATGACCATATCGGTTTCGCCCCTTAAAAGGCGTTTTATGGTTTCATTTTGCTGAGAAGGGGTGCGGAAACGGGACAAAAGCTCGATGTTGACCGGCATACCGTCCATTCGCCGCAGTACCGTTTGATAATGCTGCCAGGCGAGAATGGTGGTGGGCACAAGCAAGGCGCACTGTTTGCCCTCGGCAATGCATTTGAATGCCGCTCTCAGCGCCACCTCGGTCTTGCCGAAGCCCACATCTCCGCAAAGCAGTCTGTCCATTGGCACCGGGCGCATCATGTCGTATTTTATTTCATCGATGCATCTCAGTTGATCGTCGGTTTCTTCAAATTCAAAGCGGCGCTCGAAATCGTTTTGCATGTCGATGTCGGGAGAAAAGGCATAGCCCTTTGTGTTCATGCGTTGTGAATAAAGGGAGATAAGGTCTTTAGCGATGTCCTTGACCGCCGATTTGACCCTTGAACGGGTCCTTTGCCAGTCGGTTCCGCCAAGCTTGTTGAGCCTTACCTTTACCTCGTCCCCGCCTGCGCCGATATATTTGGATACGAGATCAAGCTGGGTCACCGGAACATAAAGAACATCCTTTCCGGCGTAGCTTATGGTGATGTAGTCCTTGATTATGCCGTTTGATTCAATTTTTCGAATGCCCTCGAAAATGCCGATCCCGTGGACGGTATGTACCACATAATCGCCCTTTCTCAGCTCGTCGAGGGAGTTGAAGGCATTGGGATTTTTCTTTCGTTTGACCGTTTTTGCGGCGGTGCGCCTGCTTTGCGTTATAAGCACAAACTTTGACGGCAGATATTCAAATCCGCCCGAAAGGCTTCCCGCGGTCACGGCTATTTTGCCGTAAGGAACAGAGTCAAAACTATCCTGATAATCGGCTTTAAAGCCTTTTTTCCTAAGATCCTCCGCTAAAATTTCGGCACCCTTTTTGTTTCCCGCAAGTATGGCTGCGGCAAAGCCCCGCGACATGATCGGCTCAAGATCGTCGCAAAGCTGGGATATGTTTCCCGAAAAGGGGGTGGAGGTTTTGACCGTAAAGGAGCAGAGATCTTTTACGGGCACATCAAAGCTGCCGCGGGCAAAGGAGTCGAGAAAGATCGCTCCCCGATCGGTATATTTTTCGCAAACTTCCTCAAAGGTCAATGCGTATTTTTCAAGGCCGCGGCACAAAAGCCCTTCGTTAAACAGCGCCTTTATGTCTTCATTCAGCTGCCAGTGAAAAACCCGAGCCTTCTCCTTGACCTTGGCCGTGTCGCTTACAAAAAGCAGGGCGTCGGCGGTATAGTCGAAAACCGTGCTTTGCGCCCCGTCTATAAACGGTATAAAGCGGTCAAGTCCCTCGGTTGTGCCGGTGGTCTTTAAAAGCTCGGCGTCCGAAAGCATCTGCGCCTTGGTCTTTTCGGATTTGGGCGAGCGCAGGCGCTTTGCTATGTCCTCTATTTTTTCTGCAAGCTCTTTCGGCTTGCTTAAAAGAATCTCCCTTGCGGGGGCAACCGAAAGGCTGTCTATGCTGTCGCTTCGCCTCTGGGAAAGCACATCAAAGCTGCCCATACAGTCGATCTCGTCCCCCCAGAACTCTATACGAACGGGAGTCTCGCGGTCGGGGGTGAATATGTCGAGAATACCGCCTCGTTTGGCAAACTGTCCCGGGCCTTCAACCGTATCGCAGCGGGTATATCCCACGCTTAAAAGTCTTCTGACCGCCTCGTCGGGAGAAATTTCCTGACCCGAGCGAAGTGAAAAATTCATGCGGTAAAGCTGCTCGGGAGAAACGGTAAATTCCATGGCCGAATCGACGCAGGCTATAAGAACGCCGTAATCCCCTTCAAGCACCTTGGACAGCACAAAAAGCCGCTGCTGCTCATATTCTCTCGAAGCGGCGCCCGGGCGAAAGTCAAAATCCTTTGCCGGAAGAAGCAGGGCGTTCAGCCCCATGGCGTTTATGTCGGCGCAAAGCTTTGCCCCCTCGCCCTCGTCTCCCGCAAGCACAAGGCCGCGGCGGCCTTGCTGTTTACAGAGGGTGGAGATTATGTGGGCGCGGTGGATGTGAGAAACGCCTGTCACCCCCAGGGGCAGCCTTTCCTTTTCCACCGCCTTTTCAAGGGCGCGATATTCGGGAAGAGCGGTTAAAAAATTGTCGAAAAATTTCATGTTTTCTCCTAAAGCGGCAGGGAAGAAGACTTCTCCTTCTGCGCGTGGTTTTTTAAAAAGGGCTTTGCACCCGCGGCGGATTTTGCGGAACTTACGGGGATTTTGCAATATTCCGCAAAACGGGAATTGCCCCGCAACACCCTTTAAGGGGGGTGCTGCGGGGTTAAAACAACGCTGTTGATTTTTTCGGCGATTGATTATTTATTCTCAAACATTTTGAGAATGGTCTGATCGCCGTAAACGCTCTCCCAGTCGGCCTTGAAGTCGTCTATTGCGTAGAGGGTCATGGGATGATAGATTATCGAATCGTAAAGCTCGGGGGTGATGGTGATGGCGTGGGTGCCGAGCATTGCAATCTTGTGCACCTGCTCAACCGTCTTGAAGGAGGCGGCAAGCACCTTGGTGGAGATGTTATGAGCCTTAAAGAGGGTCACGATGTCGCCGACCACATTAACGCCGTCGGAAACGATGTTGTCGAGGCGGTTAACATAAGGAGCGACGAAATCGGCGCCGGCCTTAGCGGCAATAAGAGCCTGCTGAGGGGTGAAAATGGCGGTCTCGGTGACCTTCATGCCCATTTCCTTGAGCTTGGAGGTGGCTTTAAGTCCCTCTTTTGAGATGGGAACCTTTATATAGAGGTTACCGCCCACATAATCCCGCAGATCGGTGGCCTCTCTGACAATTTCATCATAAGAATCGCCGGTAACCTGAATGTGGAACATTCTCTCCTCACCGATGATCGAGCGGATCTCCTTAATGAGCTTGGGAAAATCGGAGTGCTCCTTGGAGATTATCGAAGGGTTGGTGGTAACGCCGTCGATAGGATAATATTTGACGCAATGGCGAATTTTGTCCAGATTGGCGGTGTCCATAATGTACAGCATAATTTCTTCCTTCTTTTTTATGTTTTTTATCGGGAAGGCGTTGTCGCGCTCCCGCGAAAATCAAAGACAGCGAGGGTCGGCCTCCCGACATTTAAAGCCGAACGCATGTAAAAAGCTCGGAAAAAAAGACCTCTCCTTTTCTTATCAAGTGGATTATAACATAGCCAAAAAGCAAAATCAAGCCCATGAGCAAAAAACAAAACCGCACAAAACCGCAAAAAAATGTTGAAAATAACAACAGGGGTTACGGGACCCGTTTAAAAGCAGGCTCTCCGTCGCTTTTTGCCGTGCCGCCCGTCGTTTTAAGCCTGAAATATCCTTTCGATATTTTGGCGTCGGCTGTCGAAGACATACGCTCTTTGCCGTCCCTTTTTTCCCGGCGAGCGCACCGAAAAACGGTCTTTTTCGTGAGCAGCGACCGTTTACCGAGACGGCCGCAGCAAAAAGAACAGGGTTCCGTCAAAAAACCGTTGCAAAAGCCCCTCCGATGTGCTAAAATGAAAAAGCTGTCCGAAAGGCGCCTGAAAAACGCAAAAAACGGACGGAGTTCACAGAATTGAAAATTCAATTCAAAAAAATATCTGCGGGCGTGGCGGAATTGGCAGACGCGCCAGACTTAGGATCTGGTGGTTTTACCGTGGGGGTTCAAGTCCCTTCGCCCGCACCAATGCCAGAGGGTCGGTTGACGGAAGCGTCCGTTACCGATCCTTTTCATTACGGCAAAAAGGTACAAATCGCGGTGCGCCGAGGGCTTCCGCTCTTTGGAAGGGACTCTCGATTGCAAAACCGTCCCCCGGAGGGTTTTGCCGCCGAGACTTCGCCCGCACCAATGCCAGAGGGTCGGTTGACGGAATTGTCCGTTACCGATCCTTTTCATTACGGCAAAATTTCCGCAAACCGTTTTGACAGACATAAAATTGCTGTTTTAGTCGTCGCTATTTCAGCAAACAATCGCAATTTCTTGCGATTGTTTGCTGAAATTATAGCATACTGTATTGTAAACAGGGATTATTTATGTTATAATGAACTACAGTATATATATTAATTGAGGTGATAGCGATGATTATTCTTTCCGTCAGCTACAACAATCTATGGAAGCTGCTTGTCGATAAAAAAATGAGCAAGGCTGATTTGCGCAGGGCGGTGGAGATTTCTCCGAATACAATGACAAAGCTTCGTCGCGACGAAGAAGTGTCGATGTCTGTTCTGAAAAGAATCTGCGAATA